>CAYRIG010000314.1:0-2363 GCA_964424315.1 uncultured Dehalococcoidia bacterium
CTATGACCATCATCACCACACCTAAACTTAAACTCTTATTCAAGCCGCATCCAAAGTGAAGATTGAATTAATCGCATCGTTAATTGACACCATTGATCTCCATTACTATCTGCATTTTATAAAGGTTGATATACAGTCAAGTAATTAAATCTAACCTCGAGTTCTTGGAACGTGACTATCGCCGCTGCTTATTGGTTCATTTATATACACATCGCCATTGCGGATTTTTATGTTGTAACCGCAACTCGGAAGACTGCACACCCAAGCTTTATAGTGTATTGGAGCTCCTTGGCTACCAAAATCGGACAGTGGAAGCAGATTACCACTGGAACACTCTTTACATATCGGAAATTCAGAACCCATCTTCGTTAACCCCTTATCTACTAATTCACAAAATTAAAGACTATATGGAGAAAGTATAGCACTCAATTTGAATTGTTGAACTGTAATCTCTTTTGAGCACCTAGTTTGGTATTAAGCAAAATAGCTTTAAGGGAGATTAAAAAGGGCCTTTGCGTTATCTCCCAAAATAAGTTTCTGGTCATCGTTAGATATATTACTTTGTTCAATTTCGTTTTTTATGCGTGAAAATTTAAGTAAAGGATAGTCACTCGCAGCAAGAATATGATTGGGACCCACTATGCTATTTACAATCTCAAAAATTTTAGACTCATATAAAAATGGCGATGCTGCAGTATCGAAAAACACAGATTCGGATAATTTTTTTATTTCCGGCATTAGAGCGTAAAATGGTAGTCCACCACCCCAATGAGAAAGTATAAGCTTGGCCCCATCAGATAACTTTAATAACCTTTCCAATTTCTCAGGAGTATTAGTACCTTTTCCAGGGTATAAATGCCCTAATGGCTCAGAGCAATGTATTGATAAAACAAGGTCTTCCAATTTGATTTCTTGGATAACAGAATTCATTAGCTCGTATCCACCTTCTGAGAAAAGCTGGTGATCTAAATGCAACTCGCCTATTCCTTTCAGCCCTATATCTGCACATTTTTTGATTTGATCTACTGCATTCATAGACGATAGATCAATTGATCCAAACCCAATTAGCCTGTCAGAAAACCGGTGACATGATTCAGAGATATACTGATTAGATTTCTCGGCAAGTTCAGGATTAGTCCAACCAATGCCCATCACCACCGATACATTAACACCTGTTTCATCCATAGTCTCTATAAGATCTTCTACAGTGACTAACTTGGACCGCGAATTCGAATATAATTCATTGAATGTTTTGTCTGCCGTTAAAAGAGATTGCCTGTCACGCAAAAACTCAGGAGGAAAAATATGTACGTGAGAATCGACTATCAAACCCGACCGTAACTATCTTCGAATCGTTCTATGTCATCTTCATCTATAACTTCACCTGATTGCACTTCAACAATTTCCAATATTTCTGGTCCAGGATTAAATAATCTATGCTTTACTCCCTGAGGAACATATGTTGATTGATTTTCTAACAATTCGTAAGTGTCTGAGCCACATATCACCTTTGCTTTACCTTTAACTACTACCCAGTGTTCCGCGCGGTGTTTGTGACGTTGCAATGATATCGACTGTCCGGGTTCAATTCTTAGATGCTTAACTTGAAATCCTCGTCCTTTATCCAATATCTCATATGTACCCCATGGCCGATGAGACTTTAGATGTTCAGCATGTTCCGTACGGCCTGATTTACGAATTTTTGCAACCAATTTACCAATATCATTGATCTTCTCTTTGGAGGTTACTAATATTGCATCAGGAGTTTCAACTATAACAACGTTATCAAGGCCTACTGCTGCTAATAAACGTCCGTCTGAGATAACTATTGAATTTGAAACATCCTCTGACAGAACATCCCCCTTGATAACATTATTATCAGAATCAGAAGGTAATTTATCTGCTATTGCAGTCCATGTCCCTAGATCAGACCAGCCTGAATTATATTCAAATACGACTGAGCATGGATCACCACGGTCTATATCTATATTTTCGGCAACAGCATAATCAATTGAATCTGAAGGGCATTGACTAAATGTGATCTTATCTGGTCTGAAAAAATTTCCATCAATTGAACCTTTTGCGTATGCTTCACCACATACTTGTCCAATCTCGGGACAAAATTCTTTTACAAGATCCATCCATAAACTTGCCTTCATCATAAACATTCCACTATTCCACAAATATTGTGCTGAATCTAAATATTTCTTCGCAGTTTCCAAATTGGGTTTTTCCACAAATTTTGCGACTCTCATAACATTTGACTCACCATTTTCAAAATTGTCTAACATTGGTGCCGTCTGTATATATCCAAATCCAGTTTCGGGGGAAGTAGGTGGCACTCCAAAAGTTATAAAGTATCC
>CAYRIG010000315.1:0-2354 GCA_964424315.1 uncultured Dehalococcoidia bacterium
TTTTGTTTTATGTCCACTTATTGAGGAATCCGAAATATTACAAACTAAAGCTGCTACTGAAGAATATGAAAAGCTTGTAGCAGATATTTATCCGCAATTTAATGTAGGGCTATTGCACGGCAGAATGAAATTAAGTGAAAAAGATAAAGTAATGATTGAATTTCAAAATCATGATATTGATATTTTAGTATGTACGCCAGTTATTGAAGTAGGAATTGATATTCCTAATGCAAGTGTGATGATTATAGACGGTGCAGATCGTTTTGGATTGGCACAATTGCATCAAATAAGAGGGAGGGTTGGGAGAGGAGAATTTCAAAGTTATTGTGTTCTTATTGCTGATGCCCCAAGCGAAAATGCCCAAATTAGATTAAAATTGTTAGAGAGTAGTAATGATGGTTTTGAATTGGCTGAGGAAGATTTAAATTTACGAGGACCTGGTGATTATTTGGGAACCAGGCAAAGCGGATTGCCAAATTTCAAAGTTGCTCAAATTAGTGATTTTGAAATTTTACATCAGGCACGGCAGACGGCTTTAAAAGTCTTGTCTATTGACCCTAAATTAGAAGATAAAGACAATCTTGATTTAAACACATCAGTAAAGAAATTTGAAGAAAAACTATATTCTGAAATAAATTAAGGCCTGTCATTTTCACCTTGCCGTACCTGTGTCGGGTATTAAGAATGTAGTACCACTTAATTCTCTAAGTTGACACTTGTATTTCTCATATATAAGATGAACTTATGGACCACTTATTTAACGTGGTGTAAGACGAACAGGATATATCGATAAACGTAAATGGCTGATTATAAAAAAAATGAATCTAAAGACTGGGCTAAATCACATTTGAAGGGTCAATGGTCTACTTTAGTATCACCATTCACTTCCGACGGCTCTCTCGACTCTAATGGATTAACATCTAATATAAATCATATAGTGGAGCTTGGTGTGTCAGGTATAGGCTGTACTTGGGGAATGGGTGAGTTTTGGAGTTTAACTTTAGCAGAGAGAATGGGAATTTACGACTTAGTTGCTGAACACGCTGGTGATAAAGTACAAATAGCAGCTCATGTAACGCATTCTGCGTTTGAAGATATGATTAAGCTTGCCGAAAAAGCCCAAAATGCAAAATTTGATTTATTGATCGTTACGTCTCCATATGTTGTAGCAAAAAGCCCTAAACAAGTTTTTGAATTTGTCTCCAAATTAGCGGAAAATACAGATTTAGCTATAATGTTTTACAATACACCTCAGTTCGGTATTGTTTTAGAACCAGACTGGCTTCAAAAAATTTGCCAAATACAAAATATTGTAGGTGTGAAGGAGGCTAGTTTTAATAAGGAACTGTCAATAAATACACATTTGCAGATTGGTGATAAAGTGGTAGTAAGTACACCAGATGAATGGATTTTCTTTAAAGGTAAAGAAATGGGATTTGAACAGCAAGTTATGTTTGCAAATACGTCTGATTGGAGATTCGATACGAAAGAAAACAATTACTATGTGAATTTTATTGATAATGCTGTTGAAGGGAATGTAGACAAAGCATTTTATGAAAAACACATTAAGCCAATAAAAAATATTTCAGATAAATGGTGGATGAAAATAGTTAAACAAAATAATGGAGTTTTACCTGTTTCATTATGTAAATACTGGGGAGAACTGATGGGTATGGCTGGCGGGTCAACAAGATTGCCTCTTTTTGATTTAAATGACAACGAAAAAAAACAATTAAAGATTGATATAGATAATGCTAAAAATGAGATTATGAGTAATGTGAGGGATAATATCTAATGTTATTAATGGTAAGCGTACAAAATATGGAAGAGGCTAAACAAGCACTCAAGGGTAATGCAGACATAGTGGATGTTAAAAACCTTCAAGAAGCCTTGGTTGGTTCTGCTCATCCATGGTTGGTCAAAGAAGTTAGAGATTACGTACCTCAAGAGACGCACGCTAGTGTCACTTTGGGTGTGGTGCCTAATCAAGTGGGAACGGTTGCGATGGCTGTATACAGTGCAGGGTTGCTTAAAGCCACATCAGTCAAAGTTGGTTTCATGAAAACTGAATATCAGATGGCTGTTGATATTCTATTAGCAAGTAAAGAAGCTTTAAATGGAACTGAAACAAAATTGATAGGTTCTCTTTTTGCTGACAATAGTCTTTACGATGGATTAGATCCCAATAAAATGTTAGATTTAGCTAAAGATGGCGAATGTGATGGTTTTTTGATCGATACTCTGACTAAAGATGGTAGGAATTTGTTTGATTTTATGTCTGAAGAAATTTTGACCGATATCGTTTATCAAGGAAAATCTATGGGGATAAGTACAGCTTTATCAGGTCATCTTCG
>CAYRIG010000316.1:0-2342 GCA_964424315.1 uncultured Dehalococcoidia bacterium
GTTAATACTGGACTTGTCTCGGATAAGCCATATCCTTCTAGAATAGTAATATCTCTAGTGTGGGTACGTTCATATATAATCCCGACAACACCAAAAAATAGGGCTGTCATAATACCATGTGAAAACATTTGAAGAACGGCACCACTGATGCCAAGTGGTTTCAGGGTAGCTAGCCCCATTAGTACATAGCCCATATGGCTTACACTAGAGTATCCTATGACATATTTAAGATCTCTTTGAGCCATTGCTGAACATGCTCCATATAGTACATTAATAGTTGCTAAGATAAGCAGAACAGGCATCCAGTCACTAGCACCTTCAGGTAGAAGAGTTATACCGACTCTAATGATTCCAAAGGACCCTAATTTCATTAAAACACCTGCATGCAACATACTTACAGCGGTTGGGGCTGCAACATGACCATCTGGAGACCAGGTATGGAAAGGCCATAAACCTGCTAATACACCAAAGCCAATAACTATCAGTGGGAAAATCACCTGTTGAAATCCAGGGCTAAATTCAGCATTTTGAAGGGTCATAATGTTGAAGGTACCCATTTCTGCATACGCGTAGATAGACATGATGCCAACCCAGACAAGAAGGCTTCCGCCTACAAGGTATAGGACCAGTTTCATGGCACCGTATTCTTTTGTGCGTATAAAAGTTTTGAATGTACTATTACTTCCCCATATTCCTATTAACAAATACATAGGTAATACTGCTAACTCGTAGAAGAAAAAAAGGAAAAAGAGATCTATACTTATAAAAACTCCATAAACTCCCGCCACTAGAAGTAATAACAATATAAAATAATCTTTAGCGTCGTTCTTTATTTTCCAAGAAAGCCCTACAGCAGTAGTTATGATTATCCCAGTCAATAAAAGCATCAGCGCTGCTATTCCATCAACCCCTAGACTTAATCTAATTCCAGGAATTTCTAACCACTTGTATTCTGCAATGAATTGAAACCCTCCGATTGTGGAGTTGTAGTAAATACATACATAAATGCTTAATATCAATGTAATAAGAGCTGTAACCGCAGTTATCCATTTAATAATTTTCGAATAATAGCTGGGGGTAAAAATAATTAGTGCAGCACCAAGGAATGGAGCAGAGATAATCATACTGAGAATATATTTATCAACCATCTCCATTTAGTTCATATCCTCTGAATTACTAACTGATAGAATTACTTGTTTTAGATATTTCGGAATTTTAAATATCACTATCATTTCAATAAGATTCCCCATATTATTACCAAAGCTATTACACCGAATATCATTCCAGAAGCGTTAGTGTACATCTGTCCTGACTGGAGAAAACGTAACCTATTACCAGATTTTAGAATTGAATTTCCTAGCCCATTTACGCCAGTATCATTAATGATAAGGCGATCAAACTTGGCAATAATCTCTGAAAACCCAAAAATAAATTTTGTTATTGCGAATTGCAATATTTCATCTAGGTAATATTTGTTTTTAACCATATTGTAAGCCCAATCTAGCTTAGGAGTAATTTTGGTATTTGAAACTGCTTTCTTGAAATATATTATGTATCCCAAGACGAAACTAAAAATTACTAGAATTATAGATAAACTTGTAAGCCAAATCTTTATTGAGGCAGGGCCTAGTCCAACATGGAATGTTGTTCCTAAACCATCAAATGCTTCGGTCCATCCTGTCATAATGAACCCAAGTAATCCTAAAACTATAGTAAAAGATGCTAGTAATATCAGAGGTATAGTTATTAACAAAGGAGATTCTTTAACTCCTTCATTTTCCTTCGTTAATTTTCCAAAAACAACTATAAAAAATAATCGCGCCATGTATAATGCACTTAACAACGTAGCAAGCAAGGCTAGTATTATGAAAATAGAGTTCCGGCCGGATAGAATTGATACCAGGATCTCCTCTTTACTAAAGAATCCACTGAGAGGGGGGATTCCCCCAAGAGATAGTACCCCAATTGTAAATGCTAAGGTGGTAACTGGCATTCGTTTTAGAACACCACCCATTCTAAAGATATCTGTTTCTTTAGTACCGCGGGTTATACTGCCAGCAGATAAGAATAGAAGGGCTTTGCCAAATGCATGTACCAAAAGGTGAAAAATAGCTGCCCCCACACCAAATGCGCCCAATGAGACCATCATAAACCCCAAATGACTAATTGTGGAATAGGCCAAAATTTTTTTAAGATCTGTCATCACCAGAGCTATACTTCCTGCCATTAGTGTTGTCGTCATACCAATTATTGCAACAATTAGAACTACAGCTGGTACTAATTCAAACAGTGGAAATAGTCGTGCTACTAGGAAAACCCCAGCCGCTACCATGGTGGCCGCA
>CAYRIG010000317.1:0-2341 GCA_964424315.1 uncultured Dehalococcoidia bacterium
AGCAGATTACCGACTAAAGTGCTACGCATTGCACCGAATACTGTGCCCAAACCGCTGATATTATTTATGACAGGAATGCCTAAAGACTGAGCAGCTAAAGACCCATAAATGTTTGGTTTTGCAGTAAACCCTAAATAAACGTCTGGCATATATTCTTTCAACAAAATTCTGTAACGCCAAAACAACAATAAATCCTTACCAATATTTGTACCTTTTCTTTCCATTTTTAATGCTACATGCTGACAACCAAGTTCCTTTAATCTACTTGCAAATTCGTCAGTTGGAGAAAGAGCGATTACCTCATATCCTTCATCAAGCAAACCATGAATTAACCCGACACGATGGTTAATCAGGTTGAACGTACTATTGACAGCAATGATAATTTTTTTTTTCACTATTGCTAAAAACTATCCCCACAAATGAATGGTATCGTATAGTATGGTGAGCAGAGTGGCGAGAAAAATATTGAACTCATGATCGATGATTTAAAAATTGAATTCGCGTTATGCCAGACAGAGTAACTCTAAGAGGAATACTTGATGAGGACTTAGATGATGTATATTACTTCTTGTCGAACAATTTTGATCCAGGAGTAAAACTGGATATATGGCGCTCAGCCTTCAAGCGTTCATGGATGCCTGAAAAACCAAATAATGGTTTTATGTTAGTGGCCAACGAAACTATTGTTGGTGTATTTTGTGCATTCTATTCGCAACGAAAAATTCGGAAAGGAATTCAAAATATATGTAATACATCCACATGGTTTGTTGTAGATGAGTATAGGTCAAAAAGTCTGGAATTGATGGCTGCGATGCTGGATCAAAAGGGGTTTGTATTTACTTCTCTATCAGCGTCATCAAATGTGTATGAACTACATCGTACATTCGGATTCCGAAGCTATGTCACAACGCTGTTTGCAATCCCAAACTTACCTAAACTGAATTATGCTTCAAAGAGATTGGAAACTTTGACCGATCCTGAATCCATAGTTAGATGTCTAGATTCCGAAGTCAAACAGATTAGCATTGATCATAGAGACATACCAAGAATTCAACAAATGATTTTCCATACTGCAAAAGAGGCTCTATTAGTCATATTTGATATTCGTAGAGTACGTGGTGTTCCAGCTACGAATATCTTCTACCTGAGCAATCCCGACATGTTCTATCAAAATCGATACGAAATCTGTAGTTATTTCCTATTACACTACTACACATTGTTCACTCGAATTCACAGATGCAGCATGTCAAAAGTACCAGCATTTTCTCTCGAAATAAAACGCAACATCACCTTGTTCTACAACGGAGATATTACAGAATTGTCCTTCCCGGAGTTCACATATTCGGAACATATGTTCTTCTGTAGATAAAAAATCTGACTATTAGGCTTTATAATTTGACTTACTTAATAAGTTTAGTAAATGTCTGGTAAGTACCAAGGGGCAATAAAAATACCATTTCTACTAAAGACATGTCTGACATATTTTGCATGACTCGGTATAACTCCGTAACCACTAGAATCAAGATAATCATCTAGAGAACCAAGAGTTTTGTCAATCATTGCTACTTCTGTTTCAACAGTTACCCATGTGCCATTAATTTTTGTTTCAAAAACATTATGAGATCGTATTCCTGGCCTAAAGAAATCAATCAAATGAGTATTGCCTCTGCCATAAAAGATATAAATTGGCCTAACTTCAAATCCATTTGCCAGCATAAGTTTTTGTAGCAAAAATGACCTTTCGTAACAAGTACCCCAAATTTGACCAACAATGGATTCCAATAAAAGAGTATCTATGACGATGTCTTTTTTTCTTAAAATTTCCCACTCTGGAATGCCAATTTTTCCATGAGGAATTTTTTTCATGGCTAGATTCTGAGCCTCAAGAACATCCTCCAATTCTTGAATAACATATTGAGACCCAAAAAAAGATTTTAACAAAACGATATCTTCATCGTTAGGACTTATTGCATTCTGGTTAAATAGAAATAATAGCCATATAAAAAGTACTAGAAGTAAGGGTGGGCTAACGAGTAATACTGTTAACTTCTTTCTCCTTTTCATAAAATTATAATTTATTATTTTTTGAATATGTCAATAACTTAGAGCCGTAGACTCATAAACCAATTAGTTCAAGTAACTCTTGGTGAATACCTCCATTGGACATCACCACCTTATTTATATTGTCCAAGTTAATAGGTAGAGCATTGAAGTCAGTTACCAATCCCCCTGCTTCATTGACGATAATTGAACCCGCTATAATGTCATAAACTTTTGTTGAATTCCAAACCCTTGCATCCAAAACGCCCTCTGCGATAAAACAAGCATCTCTATTTGCAGA
>CAYRIG010000318.1:0-2329 GCA_964424315.1 uncultured Dehalococcoidia bacterium
CACACCTACATAAATTTACTGAAAGAATACGAATACTGAACCACCCTATATCTGATAACGAATTTGCGTCTCTGGTCGATAAAATCTGGCCAAAATTAAAATTGGTTGAATCAAATCATTCACTAGGATCTATCACAACATTTGAAATATTAACCGCTATGGCTTTTTTACATTTCAAGGAAATGAATATTGACTTTCAAATCATTGAAGTTGGGATGGGTGGTAGGCTTGATGCCACTAATGTGATCACTCCACTAGTATCTGTAATCACAAGAATAAGCCTAGATCATACAGAAACATTAGGAACCACGCTTAGTGCTATTGCAGGAGAAAAAGCGGGAATCATAAAACCACGTGTTCCAGTAATATTAGCTCCCCAAACCCTTGAGGCAGAACAGGTTTTTACTTCCAAAGCGATATCACTAAATTGCCAATTGACGAATGTAAAGGAAAATGTTTGTTGGGAAATTACAAAAAAAAGCGTACATAAACAAAAAATCAAAATAGCCAGCCAACTATCAGATTATACTATCGAAACAAATTTGCTTGGTGATCATCAAGCCGATAATGCTGCTACATCTATAGCAACAATAGAAACTTTAGTAAAACTGGGTGTATCTATCAAACCAAAATCTATTATCAATGGATTCGAACAAATAAATCTAAAAGGAAGGTTCCAAGTTATTGAATCAGATAGAGTTAAATTCGTCTTAGATGGAGCTCATAATCCTGATTCAATTGAACGTTTGGTTTTCTCGTTTAGAAAATATTTCAGCCCAAAAAAAGTAATTCTAGTTTTCGGATGCATTGATGGGCATGATTATAAAGAAATGCTAAACAATTTATCTATATTGAAACCTATCATCGTCGTTTCAAAATCTAGGCATCCGAAATCAATCAAACCATCTGATATTTCAAAAGAACTTGCATTTGATGATTGTCAATTAGACAGTTTGCAACCAACGGTATCGAACGCTATAGATAAAGCTTTAACCTTAGCCACCAATGAAGATATAATATTAGTAACAGGCTCATTTTCAATTGTTGGCGAAGCCTTGGAAAAACTAGAAGGAATTGAACCGGAAATATATTACTGAGACATTGGTATAATGTAAAATCATGCCCGATATAAGGGAAATGGTATATGGAGAACTCATTAAACATACAATCGGAATATGACACTGTAGTCGTTACAGGGTTATCAGCCATCACACCACTTGGTGAATCTGTCGATGAATTTTGGGGTAATTTGTGTAATGGCGTATCTGGGATTGGTCCAATTACTCTATGTGACCCAAGTCCTTTCCCTTGCAGGATAGCAGGTGAAGTGTCAAATTTTGATCCTTCAACGTACATGGACCCTAAAGATGCTAAACGTATGGCCAGATTTTCACAATTAGCGGTAGCAGCAGCGAGAGAAGCTATAGCACATGCGGATTTAGATATTGGTTCATACCCAAACCCAGATAGAATCGGAGTGGTAATGGGTAATGGTAATGGAGGTTTTCCTACAACTGAAGAAAATGCAAGACTATTAGTTTCTCGTGGCGGAATGAAAGTGAGTCCGTTTTTTATACCAATGATATTGCCTAATATGGCCGCAGCTAACGTAAGTAGGATTTTCGGTCTTAAAGGCTATACATCAACAATTATCACTGCATGCGCTGCTGGAACCCAGGCAATCGGTGAAGGCTATGAAATAATAAAACGGGGTGATGCAGATGTAATTCTTGCGGGGGGCTGTGAGGCTGGAATCAGTCAATTAGGACTTGGCGGATTCAATGTTATAAAAGCATTAACAAAACAAAATGATCAGCCTCATAAAGCTAGTAGACCATTTGATGCAAACAGAGACGGATTTGTTCCTGCTGAAGGATCCGCAATATTGGTTCTGGAAACTTTAGCTCATGCTTTGAACCGTGGAGCCAATATTTATGCAAAAATATTGGGACAGGGAGTCTCGTCAGATGCTTATCATGCAGTGCAACCCGATGAAAACGGGGACGGTGCAGCGCGTGCTATCAAAAATGCTTTAGTTAACTCAAAGTTGTCAGCTAAGGATATTGACTACATAAATGCTCATGGTACTTCCACTCCACTAAACGACCTAGCGGAAACATTAGCTATCAAGAAAATATTCGGCGAAAATGATGCTCCTCCAATAAGTTCCACAAAATCAATGATAGGTCATGCTCTTGGTGGAGCAGGAGCATTAGAAGCTGTAGCATCTATCAAATCAATACTTGATCAAACAATTCATCCAACCATCAACCAAGAAGTCTCAGACCCACAATGTAACCTTGATTATGTTCCAAATCTAGCTCGCAAG
>CAYRIG010000319.1:0-2274 GCA_964424315.1 uncultured Dehalococcoidia bacterium
ACCCCCTCCAACGTAACCAAACATAAATCCTCTACTGCTCACATCATCTAATAATTCTGGTGGTGCTAATGTGTTCAAGAGAGAATTATAAAATACATTCGCACCGGCAAATCCGATATTAGCTATTATGAAAAATCCTAGAGTATATGCCCATGGTTCAGATGTATAAGCAGAAAAGAAAATTAAAACGGTAAATATAGTACCACCAAGAGTATATATAAAGAGTAACGATTTTTTGATGGCTTTACTATCTGCTATGACACCTAAAACTGGTGATGTAATTGCTACTAACAAAGTTGAAAATCCGATTGCCAAACTCCACATAGAACTAGCTGTAAAATTAAGTGACAGTATTGAGGTATTGTTTCCAAGGGCATCTTGAAATAGTATTACGAAATAGACTGGTAATATGGCTACAGATATACTTGTTGCGAAACCTGAATTTGCCCAATCATACATATACCAACCAAACAACGATTTCCTGTTTTGTGGAGTTAAGTCAGATATTTTCATATAAAATCCCTAATTACAATTTGCGCCAATTATCGAATTAAGTTAAACAATTTACAAGATAAGATATATCTGAATGTTATAAAATAACCCTAGAATTAATCAGAGTTGCATTTGTTTGGATTTTGTACCGTGAATCACACTAATATATTTGAAAAATCTGTAGAACAAAATATCACTAGATCCGATATAAAACATTTATTGGTTGAACATGAACTATCGTTGCCAAAACTTATGGAAACTGCATCAGCAATAAGAGATTATGGAAAAGGCAATGTGATTACCTATTCTCCCAAAGTATTTATTCCACTGACAAAACTCTGCAGGGATATTTGTGGATATTGTACGTTTAGAAAAGATCCACAATATGAATCTACATACATGTCTCCCGAAGAAGTATTGAATTTGGCTGTTACTGGAGAACAGATGGGCTGTACCGAAGCACTTTTTACCTTAGGAGAGCGACCAGAACAAAAATATGATGTTGCGAAACAGTGGTTGTCAAAATATGGATATAGGTCAACTATTGAATATTTAGTAGAAATGAATCGTTTAGTATTTGAAAAATCGAATCTTTTTCCACACTCTAATCCTGGTACTTTGTCAAGAAGAGAATTGAAGATTCTTAAACCATACAATGCTTCTATGGGATTAATGTTAGAATCTATTAGTTCGAAATTATATGGTGAAAATGGACCTCATGAAAACGCACCAAGTAAAAGACCTGCTGTAAGATTAAAAACAATTTCATTAGCAGGTGAAGAACAAATTGCTTTTACAACAGGGTTGTTGATAGGTATAGGTGATTCTTTTAAAGAACAGGTAGATGGAATACATAAAATTAAAGAAATTAATGACGAATACGGGCACATACAAGAAGTAATTATTCAAAATTTCAGGCCTAAATTAAATACACCATTAAACAGTCTTCCGTCTCCGAATCAAGAGTATATGCTGAGATTAGTATCGATTGCCCGTATTATTCTGGGTCCTAATATGAATTTACAAGTTCCACCCAATATAACGGTAGGTGATTTTGGAGAATATATAAATGCAGGCATAAATGATTGGGGTGGCGTTTCTCCTTTAACTATCGACCATGTGAACCCTGAAGCGCCTTGGCCTCAGTTAAAAACACTTAAATCTGTAACTGAAAAATATGGATACGAATTAATACCAAGATTACCAATTTACGGTGAGTATTTAAATCGAATGGAAACTTTCGTGTCACAAGCAATGGATGATAAAATCCGAAATAGATCTATTAATGTGACTAACCACAAATAAAACTAATGATGAATCTTCTAACACAACCATTGATAGAAAACCTTTTAACCCAAATTAAACCTTCAGTATCTGGAGCTTTAGACACTGTTCTTTCAGGTAATGATTTATCCTATCAACATATTCTTGATTTGCTTGATGTATCAAATAAAGATTTAATAGCTGTTTTACTCAGTGCTGATTTTCTAAGGCATAAAGTAAACGGAGACAAAGTATCTTACGTAGTTAACCGCAATATTAATTTTACAAATGTTTGTATAAAACGTTGTGGATTTTGTGCTTTTTCGAGGGATTTCAGACATGAACAACAGAGTTATTATTTACCTGTAACTGAGATAG
Organism: uncultured Dehalococcoidia bacterium; assembly: GCA_964424315.1. GTDB lineage: Bacteria > Chloroflexota > Dehalococcoidia > Lucifugimonadales > OSU-TB39 > OSU-TB39. The sequence continues at coordinate 2,134 of CAYRIG010000319.1, forward strand.
TAAGAAGGGCAAAACAAGCGTGGGATTTAGGGGCTACTGAAGTTTGTATACAAGCTGGTCTACCTCCCAAAATGGATGGAGATTTATATGTGAATATCATCGAGGCAATAAAACGTGATATTCCAAATATTCATATCCACG
>CAYRIG010000320.1:0-2258 GCA_964424315.1 uncultured Dehalococcoidia bacterium
CCTTTACCGGGAAATTATCTTTGACCGATTTAAAAGTAGTATAACAACGAATTGTATTGTTTTCTCTAAAACTCTTAAATCGGGTGCATTTTTTATGAACATCCGCAGTTAATTGATATAGGACACAAACAAAATTTGGTTGTTTGGTCAATTTATGAATCACTATATATTCCATATTTCGTTGAGGATATTTGATCTTTGCTATAATGAATTTTCATCAAACACTGATCGCTATAAATTAAAAGTAAAACATTGTGTTTATTGATTAAATTTCTTGGAAAGTGAATTTAATGTCTTTGGAAAAAACAGAGTTTGGTAAAACTGGTATACAAGTGACTCGTCTTGGTTATGGAGCTATGGAACTAAGAAACTTACCTGAAACACATGCTCAAAATATTTTAAATTTGGTTTTAGATTCAGGGATCAATTTTATTGACACTTCTATTGATTACGGAGAAAGCGAAAACCTTATAGGCAAATATATATCTCATCGACGGAATCAATATTTTTTAGCTTCTAAATGTGGTTGCCCTGTAGGAAATGTAAAAGAACATGTTTTCACCAAAGATAATATTGAAAAAGGGATTGATCAAAGTTTAAAAAGAATGAAAACCGATTATTTAGATTTGGTACAATTACATGCATCTCCTTCCAAGGAACTTATAGACAGAGATGATGTAATAAATACTTTGGTAAACATCCAAAAGAAAGGCAAAGTTAGATTTATAGGCTCATCTTCTGTATTACCTTCTTTGAAAGCCCTTTTAGAAATGAGTATATTCGATGCTTTCCAAATACCATATTCAGCCTTAAATCGAGAACATGAAGAATGGATTACTAACGCTCATGTAGCGGGAGCTGGCACTATAATTCGCGGCGGAGTATCAAAAGGGTTTTCTACAGAAGCTGCTGACCAAAATAATGTTTCAAATGTATGGAAAAAGTTCTGGGAAGCTAAACTCGGAGATTTGATGGAAAATGACGAAACACCTACTGGTTTTATATTAAGATTTACACTATCTCATCCAAACCTGGATACTACTCTTGTTGGAACCAAAAACGTAGTACATTTGAATGAAAATATCCTCGCCTCCAATAAAGGCAAATTGTCTAAAGATATTTATGAACAAGCAAAAACCAGATTGAAAAATATTGGAATTCAACCAATTCCAGGAATTTAAATAGATGGGTTCATAATTATATCGGGTGTCTTTTTCCACAGATGATATAATTTCCGATTATGTTGAAATAGTAGAACGAGTTAAGCAAACAGCTGAAATATCAAAAATCGTGTTAGTTTATAAACTGGTTAATTTTAAAAGTAATTATGTTTATTGAACGAATATAGAAAAATAATATCCAATAAGGTGATTTAAATGCAAATTTGCGACTATGGTATAAGCAGCATAAGCTGGACAGCTAAACACGATCCTACTGATACTCGTAAACCAGGGCATATGCCATGGGATAATACAATCAGGATTTTAATTGATTCGAGATGTGAAATTATCGATAACGAAACCGGAGCATCTGAATGGTATTATTTGATAACACCCTGTCGTACTGAATGGATGTATAGAGATGACATGCTTTGGAAAAACGATCCTAATTTGGAATTTGTTGGGATTTATTCAAACAATCATTACAGACATGGACACGTTCAGGTACAAGATAAATTAAGACCCCAGCAAGATATGGGTGTAACAAAAGATATAGCGGTTGGATTACCAAATTTCCATCCAAACTTGTGTTTTTACAATAATACTACTGAGTTGATTGATGACAACGATGTTATACGGGCAACTTTGGATTTACAGCCTATAATTGCAATAACACAGATTCAATCGCTAGACGGTAAAACTCAAGTCAATATCGAATACCCAATAAAGACTATGAATTTCGTTGAAGAAAAGAGTCGTTTTCAAGTAGACACCGGTCCAATCTTATTCCCTGATTTTGATTTGGAATCGAAACAAGATATAGATAAGTTGCAATTAGCATTTGTTTGTTACAATAACCGCAAAATAGCAGAATTTGTATCTCGAGTTCCTACTGTTGTTGAAAACAATACAGGAGATTCTATCGAAAGAATGGAATATTCTAAAATCAAAAGACTAAATGTAAGTACTAAACTTTTTGGCTGCACTAATTAATGGATGCTATTTTTGTTCACCATGAATTATAATTTGTAGCTATAAAATGTAGGAGATACAGTCATCGATATAAACACAGTAATACTTATTGGAGCTGGAAGAGGA
>CAYRIG010000321.1:0-2247 GCA_964424315.1 uncultured Dehalococcoidia bacterium
GGTCGACTGTGATTTTTATTGCAGTAGGTGTGATTTTGGTAAGTATATTAAGAGGAGTATTGTCATTCGGTCAAAGTTATTTGGCAGAGGCGCTTTCTCAAAAAGCTACTTTTGATATTAGAGAAGATTTTTTCAAAAAACTACAAAGTCTTAGTTTTGGATTTTATGACCAGCAACAAACGGGTAATCTTATGTCCAGGGCAACAGCTGATATAGAAGCTGTCAGAATGTTTATAAGCATGGGGTTAGTTAGAGGTATTTCAATTATTGTTATGCTAGTAGCTGTTGTGGGTATCATGAGTTATGAAAATTGGAGATTGGCGTTGGTATGCTTCATATTTATGCCTCCTATTATTTGGCGTGCGGTTTTGATGTCTAGGAAATTAAGGACTACTTGGATGGAGGTTCAATCTGAAACTGGCAAATTAACATCTGTTCTACAGGAAAATATTACTGGCATCAAAATTGTAAAGATATTTGGTGCAGCTGAATATGAACAAACCAAATTTGCAGAAAAAGCCAGAAAATTAGCTGATCTTACCTATAGAGCTGCCAAATTATTTGCTGTACAGGGTCCACTTATGACATTCATATTTACACTCTCTACTGCTGCTATATTGTATGTAGGTGGATATGAATTGAATGCGGAAAGAATTACTGCAGGAGGATTAGCTTCGTTTATATTTTATATGGCAATGTTGGCTATGCCTATAAGGATGATGGGTTGGTTGATTAACACTTTAAGCAGGGCACAGTCTGCTGGAGAAAGAATCTATGATGTGTTGGATGCCGAATCTGGAATTAAAGATAAAACAAATGCTATCGAAATTAAACGGGTTAAAGGAAGAGTTGGCTTCCATTCGGTTTCTGCAGGTTACAATACAACTGATTCTGTTGTCGATGGAGTTGAACTCTCTGCAAATCCAGGTCAAATTGTAGCTATTATGGGCGCTCCTGGCTCCGGTAAAAGCACACTAGTACATCTTATAGCGAGATTTTACGATGTAACCAAGGGGAAGATTACTATAGATGATATAGATATTAGAGATATAAAAGTGGAGTCTGTAAGAAAGAACGTAGGAGTTGTTTTTCAAGATGTATTTTTGTTTGCAGCTTCTATAAAAGAAAATATCGCGTACGGTGTGGAAGACGTCACCATTGATAAGGTCATGGCTGTATCCAAAATTGCTCAGTTACATGAATTCATAGAAAGTTTGCCGCAAGGTTATGATACTTCGGTAGGAGAAAGAGGCGTGACATTATCTGGAGGACAGCGTCAAAGATTAGCTATAGCTAGAACTCTGCTTTTGGATCCACCCATTCTTATTCTAGATGATTCAACTTCGAGCGTTGATTCAAAAACTGAATCAGAAATTCAAAGAGCTCTGGAATCCGTAATGAAAAACCGAACAGTATTTGTAATAGCCCATCGGGCTACGACAATATCTCAAGCAAACTCAATAATTGTACTTGACAAAGGCAAGATAGTTGAAAGGGGTACTCATGATGAGTTGCTCAGTCAGAAAGGTGCCTATCATAGGATATACAATCATCAAATAAATTTTTCTAATGGGAATTCTAAAGTTGAGCAAAAGTCTGAAAAAACACAAAAAGGTGCTTTGAGATGATGTTTGGAGGTGGAGGAGGATGGAGGAGGCATGGTCGTCTTGATGAAGATGATGATATTAATGGAAACATCTATGACAAGGAAGTGGTAAAGTCGCTTCTTCAATTGTTTAGACCTTATTGGAAATTAGGTTTTTTATCTTTAATAGCAATGTTGTTATATTCCGGCACGGTGATAGCAATACCTTGGCTAGTGGGAAAGACCATAGACAATCATGTAAGTAACCCGCAAGATTCGAACCTTACTAATATGGTTTTATTAATAGTTATTGTTGCAACCTTTCAATTTATCACGAATCAAATACAGATACGGCTTATGGCAAGGGTAAGTCAAAATGTTCTTTATTCCTTAAGAGTCAATTTGTTCAGCCATTTGCAAAAATTGCCTATGTCATTTTTTAATCGCAATCAGGTTGGACGTGTGATGTCAAGAATCCAGAATGATGTTCAGCAATTGCAAGAATTTTTATCTATCATGCTGATAACTTTAGGAGACCTAGTCAGTTTAATAGGAATCATGGCAGTCATGTTAGGTATGAACTGGAAGTTGGCACTGGTAACATTTTCAGTCTTGCCTACGTTTTTTTTTCTTCTTGTTTTTTGGAAATATTTTTGTCGTGG
>CAYRIG010000322.1:0-2238 GCA_964424315.1 uncultured Dehalococcoidia bacterium
TTTTTTGCACTTAATGAATTGTCTATTGAATTAGGCCAAGCAATAATCGATGCCGTACCATGTGCCGAACAGATAAGGTATGTTACTAGTGGTACTGAAGCGACGCTGTATGCAATGCGAGCCGTTAGGGCATTTACTGGAAAGGAAAAGATATTAAAATTTGAAGGTGGATATCACGGAATGAATGACTATTCATTGATGAGCCTAATGCCTAAAGCGGAAGTTGAATATCCGGTTCCAAGTATCGATTCAGCAGGTATTCCTACTGCTATTAAAAATGAAGTTTTGATAGCGCCTTATAATGACTTTCAGACGGCTGAAAGTATTATCAACGAATTTAAAGAGGAAATAGCTGGTGTAATAATGGAACCGTTCCAACGGGTCATTAAACCTAAACCCGGATTTTTAGAATCGATGAGAGATATAACAAATAAACATAAAATCCCATTGATTTTCGATGAGATTGTGACTGGATTTAGGTTTGCATATGGAGGAGCCCAAGAATACTACAATGTGGTACCTGATTTATGTACTTTGGGTAAAATTGTTGCAGGCGGTTACCCCATGGCTGCTATAGCAGGTAAAAAGAATCTGATGGAGGTTTTTAATCAAAAGTCAGATTCGATTTCCCCATCTTTAGTTCAAATAGGAACACTGAGTGGTAATCCTATAGCCTGTGCGGCGGGATTGGCTACTTTAAATGTACTAAGAACTGAAAATCCATATGAGAAATTGTTCAAAACTGGTGATTTTTTACAGAATTCACTAAAGCAAATATTTAATAGTCACGAAATACCTGCACAAGTAATTGGTGAAGGACCGGTATTTGACGTGTATTTTTGCTCAAATGAGATATCGAATTATCGAGATACTATGAAGGCTAATAAATCAATTTTGAACTCACTTAATTCAAATCTAATTGATTTAGGTGTTTTTAAAGGAGATACAAAATATTATGTGTCTACTGTCCATGATGCTGGGGATATTGAGAAAACTGTATCGGCTTTTGAAGTGGCGGTTGGCAAATTGAAAGAACAGCACGATATTTAGTTATTAACTTGATAACAGAAGGTATCTGAATAGCAAACTTGACAAAATATTGATGTGATCATAAGGTTTTTCATTGTGGGTAGTTTTCTTTTGATAAAAATATTTGAACTAGATTGTGAGAAATTGTCGATTCGAATTAGAAACCGTGTAGGAGTTCTTTTAAGTGAAAATAGGTAGTGTTTCAATAAATGTTTTGAGTGATGGTACATTAATGACTGATGGTGGAGCGCTATTTGGCCCTGTACCGAAACAGCAGTGGGAACAATTTTTAAAACCTGACCGACGTAACAGAGTTAAAATAGGTGTTAACAGTTTACTTATTCAGAGCGGTAATCAAAATATTTTAGTTGATGCTGGTATGGGTGTTAAAAATACTGCCAAATATAAAGATTTGTATTCGTTGAATGGGAATAAATTAATTAAATCTTTAAAAACTTATGGATTAACCGCTCGTGATATAGATGTGGTAATACTTACTTCATTGCAGTATATGCAAGCAGGTGGATGCACCAAATTAGATAGGTCGGGAAGTGTTGTTCCAACTTTTCAAAAGGCTAAGCATATTGTTCAGGCATCAAATTGGGAGATTGGTAATAATCCGGATGAAAGGGGTGTTGGTTTGTTCAATCAAGATGATTTTGTCCCTTTGATGGAGAATGGTCAAATAGAATTAGTTGATGGTGATCAGCAAGTCATAAGTGGTATAAATGTCAAAGTAACGGACGGACCTGCGGTAGGTCATCAAATAGTCATGATTGATGCTGGAAGTGAAAGAATTGGTTATTTAGGAAATTTGATTCCAACACCGCATCATTTACCTTTAGCAGCGATAAGTGCTATTGATCAGCATCCTCAAAATACCTTAGATTTCAAAAGGCAAACAATTCAAAATGCCATAGAATCAGGCTGGTTACTAGTTTTTGGCAATGCTTTAGAAGATCAGGCTGGTTATATCGGAGCTAGAAACGGAAGAAATAGTTTTACTCCAAGAGAGCTTTAAACGTATTAAAGAAAGTTTAGTTTGCAAGCAGGTAGTTCCCAATTGACCCTTTGGGTTTCACGTATGTTATTGTGTTAGATAGATCTATTGGTGTTGAAACTAAGCATTTTAAGTAATTTTGAGATAAACCAGTGTAATAAAGGTTGTCTTTAATTTTTATAGTTCTTTCCCAAAGGACTGATGTAGGT
>CAYRIG010000323.1:0-2229 GCA_964424315.1 uncultured Dehalococcoidia bacterium
AACGACACTCAAAACATTTTAAACTCCGCAATAGATATTATGGGAATAGACGCCAATTGAACTATAATAAACCCGATGGTAAATAATACTCAATCGGAACTAAAACCAACAAATTCTAAATATTCCATGATGCTCATAGATGGCCATGCCATGGTATATAGAGCATGGCATGCAATACAACAACCTCTTACATTGTCTACTACCGGAGAAGACGTAAGAGCTGTTTTTGGATTTTTAAATATATTTTTCAGGGCTTTAGAAGAATGGAAACCCAAATATTGCGCTATAGCTTTTGATATGAAAGGACCCACATTCCGGCACAAAATATACGAACACTACAAAGCTAACCGTCCCAAAATGCCTGCCGAACTAAGACCTCAATTCAACCATGTGCGTGACATGATTAAATCATTCTCAATACCTATACTGGAAAAAGAGGGATTTGAAGCTGATGATATTTTAGGAAGCCTTTGTAAATATAGTGATGATAACAAAATCCCCACAATATTAATCACCGGAGATACAGATGAGTTACAACTTGTTTCAGATTCAGTTCAAGTAATGCTTAGCTATAGCAAACAGCAAAAAAAACTTTATGACTGGGGAGCAGTTGAGCAAAGATATTCAGGCGTAACTCCATCTAATATACCTGACTTTAAAGCTTTACAAGGAGATGTTTCGGATAATATACCAGGAGTACCCGGGATTGGTGCTAAAACTGCGTCAAAACTATTAGTGGAACACGGCACTCTAGAAAACATATTTTCGAAAATAGATACGATCGAATCCAAGCGAATACAACAATCTTTAATTGTAAATAAAGAGCAAGCTTTAGAAGGAAAATTGCTAGCAACAATAGTAAAAAATATTCCGTTAGATATTTCCTTAGAAGATATGGAATTGACCTCATATGACCGTAAAAACGTTACTGATCAACTTGCTAACCTTGAGTTCTTTACATTAATACCTCGAATTCCCAAATACCTTGATCAGCCAAATACGGATAATCCCAAAATTAAAACTTCAGCAAATAATGATTTTGTGAAAATCACTAACGCAAATCAGTTTGATTCTTTAGTTAATTCATTGAATTCATCAAAGGAATTTGCAGTAGCTCTACATGAAGTAAAGACATCTAAAAATTCTAGCCAGTTAGCTGGCATAGCCTTTGATTCAGGTAAAAGAAGTAATTGGTATTTACCAGTTGCTGATGAATCTCTAAATATTAATAATGATCTGTTACAGCAATTAAAACCTATTTTTGAGTCTACTGACACATCCAAGTTGACACACGATGGGAATTACTTATCATCTCTATTACATACCCATGGGATCACCATCAAAAATATCAGCTTTGATTCAATGATCGCTGCACATCTTTGTGGGAAAAAAACAACGGATCTAGAATCACTATCAATCGAATATTTATCAAAAGAAATCAACTTAGATACAGATGAAAACCATGACTATGAGATAAATATATGTAGTATCAAAGCAAACACGATATTCAAATTACATACTATATTAACCCAGGAAACAATTTCCAAAAATGTTAATAATGTGATGGAAAACATTGAAGTCCCGTTAATCCCTATCTTGGTTGAAATGCAAGCTGAGGGAATTAAATTAAATACAAATTATTTAAATGGCATGTCTAAGGAGCTAGATAACAAAATCACTGAAATAAAGCAGATAATATTTGCCACAGTAGATACTGAGTTTAACATAGGCTCCTCTCAGCAATTGGGTAAAATTCTATTCGAACAACTAGAATTGCCCCATTTCAAAAAAACTAAAACCGGGTATTCAACAGACGCTAATACACTTGAAGGCATAAAACAAATTCTTGATGAAGATGAAAGCACTGAAAAATCTACTGAAGATGCATATAAGGTCCTTACAAACGTCCTAGAATATAGACAACTGACAAAAATCAAATCTACCTACACTGATTCTTTGCCAAAATTGGTAAACAGGGACACTCAAAAAATACACACCAAATACAACCAAATTGGAACTACCACGGGGAGGCTTTCAAGTATCTCTCCAAATGTGCAAAATATCCCAACTGGCTCTATTATGGGACATAGCGTAAGAAAAGCATTCGTCGTATCTAACCCAAACAACATCCTATTATCTGCAGACTATTCTCAAATAGAACTTCGGATTTTAGCTCATTTTTCTAAAGATGAAGCCCTGATTGAACAATTCCATAACAAAAACGATATT
>CAYRIG010000324.1:0-1359 GCA_964424315.1 uncultured Dehalococcoidia bacterium
CAACGGCTGGTATGTATCTTTTTTCTACAATATTTTCCCATGAAAAATTAGTGAGCGCATAATCTCTAATCTCTTCTCTCATTGAAATTGATTTGGCTCTATTGGACTTGAGTACTCCACTTACAAAATCTTTGTCGTTTATTTTTTCTTCTGGAATAACATCTATAAATGGTAAAGATAAATCTAAATTAGCGGTAGAACAAGATGAAAGCACCAATCCAAGGCCGGCGGACATAGCCTCAAGACATACTAACGGATGTGCCTCTCCATCACTCAGCAGAGCCAGATTAGCATACTTCGTAAGATTCTCATAAAGATATACCTTGGACCATTCGCCTAAATAGCACGGGGAGTCTGAGTTAAATCTATCATCTGCAATATTACCAGCAAAATAAAGATTTTCAATATCTTGAAAAAGGTGCTGGCGCTTTCTAAAGTCTACTTTAGCAAGATAAATTGTTTTATTTGGAAATTCACAACTCTTATCAAACTGAAATAAATCTCCTCTTACTCCATTTGGGACTACCTTTAATCTCTCTTCTGGAATACCGCCTCTCAAATAGACATCTTTTATCCCTGGAGATAGACAAAAAATATTTGTAGAAGAATTTACGAAATTCCAGAAAATATTGACATACCCTGGGTCCCATCTATTAGACTGCTCTAAATATCCATAATGACTTGTAATGGCAACATTTGGACATTTAATGTGGGGGGTGATGGCTATAAACTCATCATACTGTACGTGCACAAAATCCGGATTTAAATTGTTGACTATGTTGATTATCTGCTGTGGGATCTTTGTGTTTACTATCAAAACTTCATGCCCTTGGCGCTCTAGATTCTCGCGATAATCATCTATGAGAATCTCAACAGCACCCCATCCCTTTGGCGGTATGGGTATTATTCCTGGCCCTACAATACAAATTTTCATTTTTTACCTGCTATAAGCGAATCTTGGAAATTCATCTAAATCCTTGTGGAGGTGCACAAATTTTGTTTCAAAATTAGCTTTAATATTATCATAACCCTGTTGTGGAGTTGCAAATCCTGGATGCAAAGTTAATACACTCTGGTTATTTTCAACAAAATATTTGTTCATATGAGACTCGTCGTGCCAAACTGCCACAACTTCATTTTCTAAATCAACATCAACCCTTCGGTCTAGTTCTACTACCATATCAATAAACTGCTTTGACTTGCCACCCCATAAGCACCCCTGGCGATATTCTTTTAGATCATAATACCCATCTAAAATATTAGCAGTAGAATTACTGTTGGTTTCAAATGATCCCACTCTACCCAAAAATCCTGGGTGCTGAACTCCGATCAACGATTTTTCATGGTTTAATATATCAT
>CAYRIG010000324.1:1369-2226 GCA_964424315.1 uncultured Dehalococcoidia bacterium
CAGTTATTTCTGCTGCGGCAATTAAATCGGCATCAATAAAAAATATCCAATCAAATTCCTTCAGCTTTTCTTTAATTTGGTTGATAAATTTGAATCTATAGAGAGTTATAAATGGCCAATCTAAATGATCTACTTTTATTTTCGTGACATTGTCATAATTTAAAAAATGTTGATCTATCTGATCTGTAAATGCAAAATAAGTCTTTTGATAATCTTTTAAGAAATGATTTTCTAACCCACCGTAGTACTGAGGGAAAAAATTTATGTACTTGCTTGTTCCAATAAAGATTATTGCTATTTTTTCGTTCATAACTAACCTACAATATTCCAACTGGGGTAGTATACAGTTTCCCAATTTTCTGGACCGTCTGGTCCGAACCACTGCTTTGGAGCAATTACTGCATTAGATTCTGCCAACCAAGCACCCCACCAACTAAAAGAGGAGTTTGCTATAATATGAATGTTACATTTACTCATAATACACATATCTACAGCTGGCGAATTATCTGCAAATGATAGATTTCCTCCCATGTTATTTTTGCACCATTCAATATCATCAGAAAAAATTATAAAATGAACGTTTGGCACCTGTTCCCCTACAGCTTGAGCTGCCGTACTATAATAGGCTGGTGGTTGGCATGCATGATAAGTTGATTTTTGAAGATAGTCTCCACGCCTAATATGAATAGCACATGTTGGTACATTTTCAGGAACCAAAGATTTCATTTGTTCTTCAGCCTCATCTAAAATGTGCTGTTTAAATTTAAAATTTTTCTTTATTTCATCTTCGCAGTGCATAAAATAATTTGGCGATTGAAAATAGCCTTTTAGCTCGGTGTTATCTGGCACTATAGCAA
>CAYRIG010000325.1:0-1085 GCA_964424315.1 uncultured Dehalococcoidia bacterium
TGGAAAAAATACTGCTTTTATTTTAGATAAGGATTGTGATGGTTGGGTAATTGGCGAAGAAGAAAAGAAGCTTGGCATTAAGGGTTCATCAACAGTGACATTTTATTATGAAGATTGTAAAGTTCCTATTGAAAATGTACTAGGTAAAATTGGAGAAGGTGGACCTATTGCTTTCAATGTATTATATGTTGGCAGGTATAAACTGGGTGTTACTACTGGCGCTGGGGCTAAGTACGTAATTGATGCAGCTTTGGAATATGCCAGTGAGCGCCAGCAGTTTAATCGTCCTATAAAGGAATTTGGCATGCTACGTAAAAAATTTGCAAATATGGTTACCCGTGCATGGGAGGCAGATAGCATTAATTACATGATTACTGGGTCCATTGATCATACATTAAGCCTCATTGATAAAACATCTGAGAAATATTATGATTTCGTTCAAAAGATAATTGAAGATCATGGGATTGAAGCATCTATATCCAAAGTAGTAGGTTCTGAAGCATTAGCTTATAATATAGATGAAGGTGTCCAGATATTTGGCGGTGCAGGTTTTATTGAAGAATATCCTATGGCATGTATATATCGTGATGAGAGAATTAATAGGATATTTGAAGGAACCAACGAAATTAATCGCCTCATTATTGGAGGCACACTTCTTAAGAAAGCTATTCTAGAAACTATACCAATACGAGATATGATAGCACAACGGGCTGAAAACTGGTTACCTGAATTAAAGCTCACAGATGATGAACCTTTAAGGGCGGAAGCCCGTGCTGTTGAATACTCCCGTTCTTTAGTACTCTTTTGTTTGCATGAATCTATTTTAAAATATGGGCAGGATTTGAAAAATGAACAGTGGATTATTGAACCTCTTGCTAATATGGTTATTGCAGTTTCTATTATGGATACGGGCTATAAAAGGTATATGCAGATTAAAGATGGAAAACATAAAGATGAAACACGGGATGTTGTAAAGCTATCAGTGGTTGATCAGTTTCAGAACTGTCATAATAATGGAATAGATATCATCAATGAATTGTTTATAGGTGCAGAACTTGCAGAAAAGAGCGCGCTAATTAATAGAT
>CAYRIG010000325.1:1095-2218 GCA_964424315.1 uncultured Dehalococcoidia bacterium
ATGAATATAAGAAATACTATTTGGATTAAGAAATAAGGAGAAAATTGAATGTCAACTGAATCATATATCATAGATGGAGCTCGCAGTCCAATTGGTATGAAGAATGGCGAGATGGTGGGTATTCGATCTGATGATTTAACAGCAATGGTAATCAAAGGATTAATGGGTAGAAATTCAAATATACCATTGGCAGCCATTGAAGATGTGGTAGTTGGTTGTGCATTTCCCGAAGGACCCCAGGGGATGCTAATGGCCCGGGCAGTATCTATATTGTCTGATCTTCCCATAGAAACCGGAGGAAAGGTAGTTAATCGTTTCTGTGGATCTTCAATGGATGCGGTACATCAGTTAAGTCAGGCTATTTTGGCAGAAGATATAAATGGAGGTATTGCTGCTGGAGTAGAAGACATGTTTAGTGTCCCAATGGGAGGATTTAACCCCAGTTTTAATCCTGAGCTTTATGAAAAAGAATTATATATTGGTATGGGGGAGACTGCTGAAATATTGGCAAAAGATTTAGATATATCAAGGGATGATCAGGAAGCCTTTTCCATAAAGTCACATGAAAAGGCTTTAGCAGCTATAGAATGTGGTAATTTTGACAATGAAATTATCCCGATAAAATTTAATGATATAACGGTTAATAAAGATGAGGGCCCAAGAATCCCTGATGTTGAGAAAATTAAATCCCTAGATCCTGCTTTTGATGTAGAGGGCAGTATAACAGCTGCTACTTCGAGCCCTATTTCTATCGGGGCAGCAGCAGCAATTATCATGGGAAAAGAAAAAGCTGAAGAATTGGGTATATTAGCAAAATTTAAAATACGGTCACGAGCTGTTGCAGGTGTAGATTGGACACGAATGGGATCTGGCCCACTACCGGCAACAGAGAAAGCACTGGATAAGGCTGGGTTAACCATGGATGATATTGAAACTATTGAACTGAATGAAGCATTTGCAGCGCAATCTATATTCGTTATCAGAAAAGGTGACTGGGATATAGATAAAATTAATCTAAATGGGGGAGCCATTGCATTAGGACATCCACTTGGGTGCTCAGGTGTTCGCTTGCTTGTAACACTGATGAACGTAATGGAACAGGAAGATACTAATCTTGGCCTTG
>CAYRIG010000326.1:0-2173 GCA_964424315.1 uncultured Dehalococcoidia bacterium
TATTGCGTAAATCTGCAAGGATTATTGGAAGGGCAAAATATATAGAGATAAATGAAGCTGAGCCTGAATTGATTCGGAAATTTGAACAGGCATACGGTGACTATTTGGAAGCCATGTCAGGTTTTGTGCTAATTGATGTAATGGAATCTGAATTGATACTCTCTCCCGCTTATGACTTAGGGATAACCGAAAATGAATTACGGGAATCAAATATGAAAAAGTTGAACAGTATTTACGATAGAGAACTTTTGTAAAATTTGATGACGTATATAAAAAATGATACAAACTATGAGAGTGAGATTTTTTCGCAAACAAAGGTGGTGGCTCAGAAGATTTCCAACACAATTTTCGAACAATGCCAATTCTCCGGTTGTGATTTTTCTGAATCAGAATTTATCGAATGCAGATTTATCGAATGTGAATTTAGGGATTCCAATTTCAATGTAACTAAATTAACAGGTAGTCGGTTTTGGGAAAGCCAATTTGAAAACTGTAAACTAACTGGAATTGACTGGACTTCACTCAGCTGGACAGGTATTACCGTTTCCGCCCCCATGGCTTTTGAATCCTGTGATCTCAGCTTTTCAGTTTTTCATTCATTAAGCCTTCCCGGCTTGAAAATCACCAATGGCAAGGCAAGGAAAACAGATTTCGAGGACTGTGATCTAACCAACGCTAAATTCACCAACACAGATTTAAAAGAAGCTCGTTTTAACCGTACTAAACTAAATATGTGTGATTTCAGTGAAGCAACGAATTACTATATAGACCCTAATAGTAATTCAATGACTGGTGCCAGCTTCTCTTTTCCGGAAGTGATAAGTCTATTGGCTGTATTTGATATAAACATAAAAGGCACTTTTTGAATTTATACTATTTTCCTCATTAAATTTCATGGTTAAGTCAAACAAATTTAAACCAATCCCTCTGCCTATTCTGGTCACGAGCCTGGCTGTTGCAGCTGCCTTGCTGGGTGATGCAATGTTGTATGTGGTGATGCCGGCAAGGCCTGAATTATGGCAATTAACAATTGTTCAAGTCGGAATATTACTTTCAGCCAACAGACTAATTAGATTGGTCACAAACCCACTTAGTTCTGTTTTTGTAGAAAGATATGGGGTGAATACCCCGTTTCGGATATCTTTGCTGGCTTCTTTGGGAGTATTGGTTGCCTATTCATTTTCAAAAAACTTTCTAGTTTTGATTTTCGCCCGTTTACTTTGGGGTACTTGTTGGTCAGTATTACGGCTGGTGTCTCAGTGGGTTGCTTCAGATCAAAGCACTGAGGAAAACATCGGTTTCAATCTCTCCAGTAACGCATCTGTTATACGGTTGGGATCTATTGGTGGAGCTGTTTTTGGTGGAGTTTTATCGGATTATTTGGGATACGAAATTGCTTTCATGATTTTTGGGATATTCACTGTAATCAGCTTTTTGTTTTGGATTAGGGGTTCAGGGTATCAAAACAAAGATAGCCAGATTATCAAAGGAAGAAAAGTGTCTGGATTTATTGAGGTTCTGAAAGATCCTAATGTATTAATTCTAAGTATAGCCAGTATGTTGTCCGGGCTTGTGTTCTCCGGGTTAGTCGGTGCTACCTTAGGACATTTCTTTAGATATAGGTATGGTCTTGAATTTGACTTTGTTTTATTAACTTTAGGGGTGGCAACAGTTACAGGGTTTGCACTCGGCTTGAAAAGTTTTGCAGAAGTATTTGTAGGGCCTTTCGGGGGATATTTCTCTGATAGATATGGTAGGTATAAAACTTTGGTTATATCTGCGCTATTGACCTCCGTAGGGCTTATAGGACTAGGGATATCTGATTCGTTAATAAGTACATTTATCGTTCTAATCTTAGTGTTTGTCGCGGGCGTTATGCTCATGATGCAATTACTGACTTTGGTTGGGGTTGTTGCCGATGACAATTCGCGGTCTCAGGTGTTTTCCGTATACAACACATTCCAGGATTTCGGTTCAGCTCTCGGACCTTTGGTTGGCCTATCTTTAATAACGGCAAACTTGCTGCCCTTCGTATATGCGATTAGTGGGATTTCATTGCTTTTCTTAATATCAGCTACATGTCTATTGTTAAATAGGAGGGACTTACACTCTGAATAAAACAGGATAAATCTATTGGAGAGGAGAGTTATTTTTTGATCCTGGTTCAGGAGTA
>CAYRIG010000327.1:0-2164 GCA_964424315.1 uncultured Dehalococcoidia bacterium
CAAACAATGGAAGTAAAAAACTGCCCTGGGCTCTATTTCATTGGAGAGGTACTTGATGTTACGGGTCAATTAGGCGGGTTCAATTTCCAATGGGCATGGGCCTCTGGTTATGTTGCTGGACTTGTTGCCTAATTTTCCCCCAAATCTAATTTACAGGTTCAAAGCTTGATCATAAAATATGATTACGAAATAAAACTGGAAGATATTATTTTATAAGGTAAAGCGATGCCAAAACTGGAAATGTTAACTGAACAGCAAAGAGATATGCTTTTAGCCTGGCCAAGCCCGGAACATGAGGATTCTCCTTGGACAAAGATGCCTAAACCCCTGTCTGAGTGTAAAGTCGCTTTGGTAACCACTGCCGGCTTGCATGTTAGAGGTGATGATCCATTTACTACTGCAAAAAATGGAGGAGATGCCTCCTATCGCGTAATACCTAGACTGACAGATCCTGCTGACATAGTACAGAGCCATACTAGTATCGGATTTGACCGAACCAGTATTTACAAAGACATCAATATTACCTTCCCGATTGATAGACTTAATGAACTGGTTGCTTTGGGTAAAATCGGATCTCTTTCTGACAACTATTACTCCTTTATGGGTGCTTTGAGAAACGTTACCAGATTGACCGACGAGTATGGTCCTGAGGTCGCTGAAAACTTGTTGGATGAAAATGTAGATGTCGTATTACTAACCCCAACATGACCAGCTTGTACTAACGCTGTAAGCGTTATTGCGCGAGTCCTTGAAGAAGCAGGTTTAGTAACGACAGCTATTTCATTATTGGAAGAACATGCAAAAAAAATAAAACCACCTAGAATCTTATCCGTCCCTTTTAATTTTGGGAACACTTTGGGGGAAGTTAATAATCCGAGCTACCAACATGAAATACTGGCGGCTACCTTTAATCTCCTGGAAAGATCAGAAGGTCCTGTATTAGAAATTTTTGAGACGGATGTAATAGATAGATTGGTTGTCTCACGAACTGAATCAAAAAGAGAAGCAGTGGCGGAAAAAAAAGACCTTTTAACCGAGCTGTCTGATTTTAAAGCTAATTATGAGAAAGGGTTGAAAGCTAATAAAGGTAGAACTGCTGTAGGATTAAGTACCATTGAAACTGGTTTATTTCCTGAAGTCATGGACTTTTTGAGGCGGTATTCGGCAGGAGAACTTGAAGATTCAGCCTTACGTCCTCAACAATTTACTCTGGGTCACTTTGTTCGTTATTGTGTGGATGATCTGAAGTCGTACTATCTAGAGTCAAGAATTGCTGTAAAACCTGAAGCTACCATGAATGAATTGTATGAGTGGCTTTGGTCCGACACATCTTTTGGTGATTTACTGGGCGCACTCGCGGATTTCATGAATAATTCTGACGACAAAGAAGTCAAAGCCATCGCCTACGGTGTGGCTAGATAGAGATTGCCGCTTTGTAATAACCATAATTTGAGAAGGATATTTGCCAAGGTTAATAAAGTTTATCACTTAAAGTAATATGTAAAGAAAGTCTAAAATTTTCTGCGTGACTCTGCTTATTACTTCCTCTAACGTTAATGCGCATTGGATGTTTACCTACAAACATTAGCTACATAAGGAGTAAAAATGGGTAATATATCTGCCAATAAATTGGGAGGACTAGGTCTTTTAATAGGACCCGGTCTAGCCACAATACTATTTCTAGTGATTTTTATGGCGTTAGGGAATACTGGTTCCGCAGATCCCACGGACTTTGAAGCTAGTTTTGATAAGCAAACGGACCTGGCTCATTTGCTCGGATTATTACCCGGGATATCGCTGATATTTTTCCTTTATGGGATTAATACTCTCTATAACGACCTCAAAGAGAGCGGGGAAAATGAAGCATTATTCCGTCTTGGTAGTATGGGTGTGTTCTTTGGTATATTGGGGCTTTTATTGAGCATAGGATTGAATAGTGCTGCCCAATTTGATGGGGTTACGGGTCTAAATGATGGATATCAGTACACCATTGGCGTTATTGCAGGAGGGATTGGGTCTTACACTGGCCTTATATTCTCAATAGGTCTTTCCTTGATTGCCTTGGCTGTGTCTTCAAATAAAGAAGGAATCCATAAAATATTTGCCTATGTGGTTGCCTTGATCGGATTAATAAATATTGTTGTCGGTTTTATAAATTTTGCTG
>CAYRIG010000328.1:0-2160 GCA_964424315.1 uncultured Dehalococcoidia bacterium
AAACTGAAGTTGTCGTTACCTTGTTTCATGTCGACCTATTAGCTCAGCCTCCGAGTAGCTGACTCTTAATCAGCCCGGTTGCAGGTGCGAGTCTGTTAAGTTTTTTATTGACGATAATGTTCCCATTACGAAGAGATTTGATACTTTGTTTACAAGGGATAGACCAAAACTAAAAAATAGGCAAATCAATCGTTACATCAATTTTAATGATTTCATCAAACGGTAAGTATGGCGTATGGAACGGTACTTCTAAGGGGGCACTTCGAAAGCTTGAAATGTGACCAAAATTTGAACGGGGGACAACTTTAGGTCATCGATACAACATAATGAATAATCTGTTAAATGAAAATGCAGCCGAGTTAAATATCGACCTTTGGACATAAGACGGTTTGTGCTGGCGAGTGCTTCAGCCAAAAGACAATTCAGTTGCTATCATGTGACTATTCGGTTTCTGGTTAATCTGGGTTGACATGAATAAACACCAATAAAATATGTTTGTTCGGCAGAAAGGTGGTTTCTAAATGAATGAAGAGCAAAGAAAAGAACTTTTATCACATTTGGATAAAGACCATAATTATGCCCGAGAGGTAATAGAAGAATGTAAAGCAGTGCTGGGGCAAACGGTTTCACTTCCTGCAGAAAGTGTGATAGGGGGACCATCAACTGGATTGATTGAGTTTCTCCAATATAAAAATGACACTATGAGAGCAATAAGTAGTGTACTTAGGGACGAAAAGCCCTTTTATAAAAAAGTAGAAGCACTAAATCTAACAACCGAAAAGGAGTTGGCTTATCTGATAACAAAGCATCGTACTGGTGCAGGGTTAATTAACAAAGGTTGGATAGTATGCCCATGGACCATTCCAATAGGGAGCAAGATACGTAGTGGTTCAATTGGCGATTGTGTGGAGCACAAGGCACAGAGTAGAATCGTTCAAAAGATATTGCTAACTGCCCGCGCATCGTATGGAACCCTGATATCAGAAATTACAGAATCAACATACATGTTGCAAAGCGGTACGTATTTTGTTCAGCATGAGAATTCGGTTAGGGCTCAGGGGGACAAAGAAATTTTGCTGAACGAAACTCCACCAGAAAAAGAATATATAGCGGATGATGGATTTGGTTTAAACGAAATTATTGAGTTAACAGACGCAAATCAAGAACAGGTTATGCACCTTCCCTTTAAAGAAACGGTGCTAATACAGGGGCCTCCAGGTAGCGGTAAAACGAGTATTGGGTTAATGCGTATTCCATGTCTGATTGATAGGCAATGGGATGAACTTGGCATTGATCAAATGAAGAATGAACCCTTCCACTCAACAGCAACGATGCAAGTACTCGTAATGAACGAAGAAATGACTGACTATTTAAGTAAACTCATTAAATCAGTGGGGTTACACGGCGTTTCTGTAAATACTTTGGCTAATTATTGCAAGAAAATTTGTCGAGATGGAAAAACCTTGACGGGTCGGGAAATCATAGAATCCAAAAGCCTATCTCGTCTAAAATCTCATCCAGCGATACTTCAGCATTACTGGAGAGGTTTCCAGAAGAATGCTTCTGACGTTTGGAATAGATTTGGTAAGAATATAACACGTCAGTTAACAGGCATCGATTTGAATGCTGGAGATAAACTTGCAGATTGTTTTAAACAGTGGATATATGCTATCGAGAATGAAACATACCCCAAAGAAACCAATAAAGATGCCTTGAATATAGCAGTTCGACTTAAAAAATGGAACGACTTAACTCAACCGTTAGACACAAAAAACCTTGATCAAAGTGAATTGTCTGAACATAATCGTAGTGAGTTAAAAAAATGTGCAATTCGAGTTATCAAATTAATGTTAAACAGAAAAAGGATAGTGGACTCAATTTTACGTTCCACTAGTTTTTTAGAATATTGCAATGATGTTTTGGAAGATGAGGAAACAATTCCAAAATGTGTCGAAGAGTGGAAATCACAAACCGACAGGTCTATTCAAGCTCTTGGTGGGACAGACTATGCAATTGGAGCTTGGCTCGCTACAGTTATAAGCCTGCTTCCGGTAAACTCAAAGAACCAAATTTTCGGTAAGGCAAAACCAAAACTAACACACGTGATGTTTGATGAAGCTCAAGATATTTCTCCGATTCATATTGCAGCAATTAAAAGGT
>CAYRIG010000329.1:0-2157 GCA_964424315.1 uncultured Dehalococcoidia bacterium
TACCGTACGAGATATTTCCAACGTAAATGTTCACTTCTTCTCTTCCTGCTTCTAAACTAAAGGGTGAGCAAAATTACACACCCAAACCAACATAAGTAAGGAATTTTACCACAATATACAACTCTACTAACAGCATATCTTTGCGTTCTCCCAATTCTAAACGTGAAATCGATACAAATTTTGGAACTTTATTCGGGAATTTAAATCACTTTGTAACCTGTAGATTGAACAGAGATGATTTTGCTTTCATCCCACGGATGTGCTCTTGCAACCTCTTCATTGATATCGGCACCCCAGCCTGGTTTGTTAGGCACCGTCATATATCCATCAATCAATTCTGGTGTCTCGGTCGTCAACTCATCTTTCCAAGGAACATCATCAATATCGATTTCCATTATTCGAACGTTAGGCAACGAAGCACATAAAGAAGCGCTAACAAACGTAGAAAGGTGACTGTAATAATTATGAGGTGCTACGTTATGTTGAAAAACCTCCGCGAGATCACCAATTTTTTTTGATTGGCTGAAGCCGTTCCAAGGAACATCAATCATAAACATGTCAGCTGAATGATTTTCGAAATAAGGCAAATAATCACTCATATAAAAAAGATTCTCCCCCGTACAAATACGCGTATCAGTTGAATCCTTAATTTGCCTTAGACTTAAAGGATCATACATATCAATTTCCAACCACAACATATCAAATTTCTCTAGAACTTTAGCGATTCTCAAACACGCCTCAGTCTTAAAATGGAAATTTAAGTCTAAATTAATATCTATATTGCCTCCTACTGCATCTCTAAAAGTTCCTATTAGGGTTTCAATGTGGGGCATCAACCACTTCGGGGCGATTTGATCTGTAGTTCCAGAACCCCCAAAGGAACCTCCTCCAAAAGTAGCGGCCTGTCCAGGGAGTAGAACATTGGTCTTGAGAGCAGTAAACCCCCTACTCTTAACTTCTTTGGCTAATCTAGTAACATCGTCCCAAGTCTCAATAGGTGGTGTTCCTAGAATATCTGAATGTCTAATTCTGCTCGAGCCACAATGAGACCAGTAAACCCTGACTTTTTCTCTCGTGGGGCCTCCAAATAATTCGGCAACGGATATATTCAATGATTTCGCTTTAATGTCAATAAATGCACAATCCAATCCTGCCAAAGCTTTTGCAGCTATTCCTCCTTTGCTCGCCCTCGTCCCAATGTACATTTCTTGAAATCTCATTTCAAAAGCACATGGGTCTTTGCCAATCAATACCGGTTTTAAATCCCTGATGACCCCTTCTATTCCATGGGGAGATTTTCCATCACTGCATTCACCCCAGCCAGTTATCCCTTCATCAGTTTCAACTTTTACGAACATCCATGGCCTCCAACCAGCATCTACTATCAGAGTCTCTATATTCGTTATCTTCATAAATTCTGCTCCCTATTTAGCATCTTTATTTTTTTTCTGGTTTTGTTTTGGCGAATTTATCCAATTTATTTCAAAACCCCATTTTACATCACTTATGGATTTGAAAGAAACTCCTTTAGTAAGCTATTTTAAAGCCGCAGTGAATACAAAATCGTTGAGAATCTCGGGAACTCATAGCACACTGCGAACAAACATTTTCGCGATTTGAACCTGAATGCCGTTTGCCATTCAAAAACATTCCTATAAAACTAGAGCGGACAAAATAGCGATACGTTATTAGACATAACCCGGTAGTAAATGCTATTGCCAAAACAAACTTAATTTCCGGAAACAAAGGCCATCCAAACAGAAAGAATGTTGTGAAAGCAACAATCGGCAGATGAATCAAATACATCCAATAAGATCCATCTGAAATGAATCGTGACCAAGGATTATAGGAACCAAATTTAGCTTCTGCTAAACCAATAAAGCCCATTGAAAACAATACCGTACCGATGATTTCCAAGCCGTACCGGACCAATACTAATAGGTTCACATCTTGTACTTGACTTCCTCTTATTTCATTTTGATAGATAGCCTTTGTTATGTCTTTAACACCTTTAATATCAAGCACTATGTAAATAGAAAAAACGAGAACTGCGGCCAATAAATAATATTTCCATTCTTTTTTTACAAAACTAAACAAAGAAGTGTTGTTGTAAAGGCTAAACCCAAAAAGGAAATACAACCCGCTCCCGACCGGATT
>CAYRIG010000330.1:0-2155 GCA_964424315.1 uncultured Dehalococcoidia bacterium
ATCCCACAATCATTGGAAGCACTAATTATTGAGCAGGCCATTGCTCGGGAATCCCTGAGGCTTTCGTTTGAACAGCATAAGGAATTTGCAGTTGAATTAAAAGGTGTGCAGCAGAAACGGACTATTTCAGATGCTTTTGAACAGTCTAGTAGTGGGGAGACATTAGTAGATTTGATGGAATTAGATATGCTAGTTGGATCCGGCGGTGTATTATCCCATGCACCTAGGCGCCACCAGGCAGCAAGGATGCTCATTGATTCTTTTCTTCCTGAGGGTATTACCAAAATCGCTGTAGATTCTATATTTATGATGCCTCAATTAGGTATTCTATCTACGATCCATGCCAAAGCTGCCGTTGAAGTATTTGAGAAAGATTGTTTAATTCATCTAGGGACCTGTATTGCCCCTGTTGGACCACAGAAACCAGGAAATCCAATTTTGAGATATGAATGTCTCCTCCCTAATGAAAAGCTAGAGGGAATCCTTATGCCTGGGGAGTTAAAACTCATCCCCGTTCCTTATGAACCAGTGCAGACAAAATTGTTTCCCGCCAAAGGTTTAGATGTGGGTGCAGGTAAAAATGAAATTCTTACCACCCAGATATATGGTGGTGTGGTGGGAATTATTTTGGATGGTAGGGGTCGGCAACCATTTACTTTATCCAATATACCAGAAGAACGGATTCAAGACCTATCAACTTGGTCAAAAGCCACGAATGAATATCCCACCTTGGAGGTCGACTGATGGCTCGATCCTATACACCAGGTCTTAAAATACTGTCTCGTACTAAATTGGTTAATAAACGTTTACTTCCTATGAAGGGGTCTGTTCATTATAAGATTGGTGATATAGTCAACTCTGATGATGTGGTAGCTTCAACAAATATTCCAGGAAATGTTCAGATGATAAATGTTGCCAATCAGCTAAATATCGAGCCTGAAAATGTACTTGAATGTATGCTGGTTAAATTAGATGAAAAAATTGCCAAAGGGCAGGTAATTGCAAAGAGTAAGGGAATTTTTGGATTATTTAAAAGCCAGTTAAAGTCCCCCATTGATGGTACTCTGGCAAATGTATCAGATATCACTGGACAGGTAATCCTTGCAGAGCCGCCTATCCCAGTTGAGGTAGATGCGTATACATCTGGTAAGATAACCGACGTGATTACGGATGAGGGTGTTACCATTGAATCTGAAGGAGTGATGGTCCAGGGAATTCTGGGTGTGGGAGGTGAGAACAGAGGAGAGCTCGTAGTGGGGACCTCTTCTCCGAATGAAGAGCTTACCCATTCTATGATTAAAGCTGAGCATAAGGGGAAAATAATAATTGGGGGATCCTTTCTCAATTTGGACACATTTGAAAAAGCCAAACAAGTTGGCGTGGCCGGTATTGTAAGTGGTGGATTTGACTATACTGCTCTATCATCAATTCTTGGATTTTCCCTGGGAGTTGCAATAACTGGTTCTGAAGAGATTGGTCCCAGCTTAATTATTATGGAGGGGTTTGGAGAAATATCAATGGCAACACGTACCTATGAATTATTAATATCTAATGTAGGTAAATTTGGTTCAATTAACGGATCTACCCAGATTCGTGCCGGTGTGATTCGTCCTGAATTATTAATTCCTATTAATAATTTAGATGGTATAGGCAAAGAATTTGATGAATCTGATCTTGCTATTTGTCAGGGATCTTTGATACGAGTCATTCGTGCTCCATATTTTGGGAAAGTTGGGATAGTTAAATCCTTACCTCACGAACTTGCCAAAATGGAATCAGAAACTCTAGTTCGGGTTGCTAACATTGAGTTTGATGATGGGTCTGTAGAAACCATTCCAAGAGCAAATCTTGAAATGATATTAACATAATGGATAATAGTATTACCATTAACCCTGCAGATCGAAAGCTTATTTCAGATCTTGCACATAAAATTGTTAAACATGGGATGGCAGTTCCAGCCATATTTTTTTTAGAGATGGTAAAATATATGTCATTTATTGGTAGTCAATTGATGGTATTTTTTGGACCTGTCATTACCGTTTTTATTCAGTCACAATCATATTATAGAATCACACATTTACTAGAGGAGCGACAGAATGTTGAATTTCTAATTCTTGAAATTGAACGGATAGAGTCTAATAATAAAAAGATGGAG
>CAYRIG010000331.1:0-2153 GCA_964424315.1 uncultured Dehalococcoidia bacterium
ACAGTATTTAAGAGTATTGTTAAGAAGTTATGAAGAGTGGATAATATTTTTAAAACCCCTCGCTAAATCAAACAATTAAATTGCATAGTTTAACAATGCCTACATCTAATATTGTCAGGAGAAAAGATTTCATCTTTATCCGCATCTTGAATCGTATAATCTAAAAGGACTCTTATTGCTTTCGATTCGTCCGGCAAATCATAATCTTGAATAATTTCACTTAACCAATCCAAGTGGTCTGATTCAAAATTTATTGTCAATTCAGTTTTCTCTTTACCAGGCATATTAAACCTCTCTTCATTAATGATTAGAACTTATATTGTATTAAATTTATGTACTATTAATTTTACATCAGTAATCGTTTCGTTTATCAAGCAATATTAACAATTAGTTTTTACTGTATATGCTAAAATTTTGATAATGAACCCACAACGAAATAAATTTACAAATTAACATTAGTATTTTACAGGGTATTAACAAATGAAAATCACTGACGTGCAAAGTGAATTATTCGAATGGAAAAAACCACCAATTTGGAATGGAAAACATTATTATAGTACTGGCAGGTTACATAAAGTAACAGTTTATACAGATGAAGGAGTAACCGGTGTTGGTTGGAACGGAGGTACTGCAGCTGAAAGACCGCTTAAATTACTACCTGATTACGTAGAATACTACAAAAATCTATTGCTCAACAAAAACCCTCTAGAAACTAAATTATTAGTAGATCAACTTGGAACCCAGCATATCAAAATACTTGGACCAGGAGGATTACACACTCAGGTATTAGCTGCAATAAATATCGCATGCTGGGACATTAAAGGAAAGGTTTTAAACAAATCGATTCACAGCCTCCTGGGAGGACACAAAAAACGTATTCGCACTTACATCGCTGGTGGCTATTATGCGGAAGATAAAGGTATCTCAGAACTTAAAGATGAATTATCATACAATGTTGAGATCCTTCATGCAAACGCCGTAAAAATTAAAATAGGCGACCCTAAGTACGGATTAGAAAATGACATGAAAAGAGTACAGGCTGCTCGAGATGTTATCGGAAATAAAATAGATTTGATGGTAGACGCAAACTGTGCTCTCTCGCTAGAACAAGCTATAGAATTCTCTAAAGAATTATCAAACTACGACGTTTACTGGTTCGAAGAACCCTTACCAATACATGATTATAAAGGCCACAGTATTTTGAAAAAGCAATCGAACATGAACATTGCTACTGGTGAAAACGGTTATCATCTAGAACATTTCAAGAATCTAACCAAAAACGAATGTGCTTCTATATTTAACGTAGATGTAGCTATTTGTGCTGGATACGATATAGCGCTTGAAATTTCGAGTTTAGCCGCCAATAACAACATAAGTGTTTCTCCGCACGGTTGTCAGGAATTACAGCTCCCTCTAGTCGCTGGAATTGAAAATGGAGAGTTCCTAGAATATTATCCAAAGGAAGTAGATCCACTAAGGGCTGAAATGTTTCACCCGATACTGAAACCGGACAAAGACGGATATGTCACTGTGTCTGAAAAACCTGGACTTGGATACGACCTGAATATGAACCTCTTGAAAAAATACCAAGTCCTGTAACGTTTTGTATCAGTTGCAATACTTTAATCCAAAAGATCACATATTCTTGGTCATTCATACCTTAGAGCTTCAGCCGGATAAATTTTTCCAGCCTGTTTAGCAGGTAAATAGGCACTAAGCAATGCAAAGAAAGATGTAATTCCCAACATCAACAATACTGTACCCCATGGTATCGAATACTCTAAGCCACTTACTTCTTCACTTATTGCATTGAATATATTCCACGACGTTAAAGAACCTAAAGCCAAACCTAATATTACTCCCATAAGTGTTATAAATAGGGCTTCAGCCAAGAATTGTATTTGTATCATTTGCGATCGATATCCAATAGCTCTAAGCATTCCTATCGATTGCCTACGTTCAACTACTGCCCTTATAGACAATACTCCTATTGCTGCTACTCCAACGACTAATCCAAGTCCCATAAAGCCTTGGAATAATTGAGTGAATGCATTGCTCTGAGCTTGACTTGTTTCAATTAGCTCTGCAGTACTTACAGCATCCAAGCCATAATACAAAAATTCAGTTTCTGGTAATCCTTCTAATGAGACTTG
>CAYRIG010000332.1:0-1593 GCA_964424315.1 uncultured Dehalococcoidia bacterium
ATCCATGTAGCTATAGGGAAAGCTAGTTTTACCGAAAGCCAACTAGTAGATAATTTGAATTCATTAATAGGCGATGTTGTAAAATCAAAACCTAGCGGAATTAAAGGTCAATTCATTAAAACCATGTATTTAACTTCTACCATGGGACCTAGTGTAAAACTTGATATATCGAGTACCACTAGCCAAGATCAAACATAACTTGATATAATCGATACTGTAAATTTAATAAAGTTTGCCGAAGACAGTAGGTTCCTTCCGGATTAAATATCGCCTACCAAGGTTAACATGGCTGTTTTAAGTGATGTAATCCGTGTCTAAGGCACGGATTTTTCTATTAAGGTGGTAAAATGCCAACGCAAGAAAAAATACAAAAAGTTGCTGAGTTGAAAGAAATTTTAGATAAAGCAACTTGTCTTATTTCCACAAATTATTCACAAATGACTGGAAATATGGCAATACAACTTAGGAATGCCTTACGCCAACAAGAAATCAAATTTGTTGTGGTAAAAAACAGATTAGCATACATTGCTGCAGATGAAATCGGCAAACCAGAATTTAAAGAAATTGCAAAAGGTCCTTCAGGAATTGTTGTTTCATTTGGAGACCCAGTCAATGCCGCCAAAGCGATAAACAACTTTATCGACTCTGAGGGCACACCTATTTCAATTACTGGAGGTCTTCTTGACGGTAAAATATTGACACCAGAAGAAGTATTGGCGCTGGCAAAATTACCAGGAAGAAATGAATTGATAGCACAGCTACTTGGACAATTGCAGAACCCAGCAGTAGGTTTCGTAAGAGTAATAAATGCCCCTATAACCGGATTGGCCACAGTATTACAGCGGCGAATTGAATCGCTTGAACAAAGTAACGATTAGTCTTATACAAGACTATAATTAAAGGAGATTAGCAGTGAATAAAGAAGAGATTGTAGAAGCCATTAAAAGCATGTCTGTACTTGAAGTATCAGAACTAGTTAAAGAGCTAGAAGACGTATTTGGAGTTAGCGCTGCAGCTCCAGCAGTAGCAGTAGCAGCAGCTCCAGGCGCCGCTGATGCTGATGCAGGTAAATCCGCTGAAGAACAAAGTGAATTTAATGTAAACCTTACAGATGTAGGTGCTAATAAAATCAATGTGATTAAAGCAGTTAGAGAGCTAACCACTTTAGGGCTAAAAGAAGCTAAAGAATTAGTAGAAAGTGCTCCTGCAGTAGTAAAGGAAGGTATCGGTAAAGAAGAAGCTGATACCGCTAAAGAAAAACTCGAAGGTGCTGGTGCTAAAGTAGAAATAAGTTAATAGTAGGCAAAACGTTTTTATTGCTTCTATATAATATTAATTTATGAACGGAATAGTCTGAGGCCCTTCAGGTAATACGCATATATACGGTTTTTCACCCAACTCATTGACTATTTCTTCTATAGTAGTATTGATATCATGAACAGGATTAAATCCTGCTGTTAAAATATCTTGGTCATTAAGATAATCAGAGTATAGGTAAACCTTTGATTTCAACAGGATTTGAGCCTGTATTTGCACCTGCCATTGATCCTGTATCACCTTATCACTATATACAATAGAGTCGAGTATACTTTG
>CAYRIG010000332.1:1603-2153 GCA_964424315.1 uncultured Dehalococcoidia bacterium
TTTGCGCACTTGTACCATTTTTCAGTAAATCCTTATATTTCCCATGATCAGGAAAACCATCCCTACATTCCGAAGCACACAAAATTACGCCATCATCTTTCAGGATTTTAAAAGCGGCCGAAATTCCTTTAATAGTTTGATATAGGTTTAAATCAAGAGGATACCCACTATTAGTGGTAATAACCAAATCAAATTTGTTTGAAACTTCCTGCATTGAAATAGATTTAGCTTTTTCAACTTGTACTTTATGAACATCAAAAAGATTTCCTGAACAAACACTAGTAATATTGTTCTCGAAGTCAGTTGTTACATCAATACTAAAATCAACTCCTGTTTTTAAGACTATTTCTCTTATTGAGTCTTGGATAACATTGCCGCTGATTAAACCCCAGCTTGAATGTTCATCACCAATCCTTTCGGCATTGTGCAAAGCATATATTGTTTCTTTACCGGCTAATCCGGGGGCGACCATTTTAGGACCTCCACTAAAACCTGCAAAGAAATGTGGTTCTACGCAACCGACAGTTATTTTGAAAGTACTATTTACCCA
>CAYRIG010000333.1:0-2138 GCA_964424315.1 uncultured Dehalococcoidia bacterium
TACCGATTTACTAACAACCCAAGAATTAGTAGGTAGTTTGTTTATTTTGGAACCAACTATTCCGCTAGAACTATTGCGAATCCAATTTCCAGATATGGCAACTTTACCAATAGTTTTTACTTTACTTTTAATTCCTCTCATCTCACGAAGTTTAGGTGCATTTCTGTTTCGTGATATTTTTTTAAAATCAGTTGGACGCAAGTCTATCCCCCCACCAATCGAATAAACCTCCCCTGTTTTAATATCCATACTATTATATTTTTTCACTAGAAAATTTTGTTGATTTACTAACTTATTATAGTTGTCGACATCTCGAGAACTATATCTATTTAATGTCCTTTTTTTCTGTTCGATTTCCCTTTCTAGAGACTCTAATGAATTTTCCAGTTCAAGAAATTCAAGTGGTGCAATTTCTGAAATATCAATTTGAGAATAATAATTTTTTGCAACTTCAAGGAAATGATCATCTGAAGCATATTTGCTTTCCTTATCAAGTAAATCTGATATGTAATAGACTTTTGTATAGTCCCTGATATTTCTACTATTAAGATGCATATTCGCAGAATAAGATGCTGCAGTTATAGCTAACATTTTCTTCGTTCTCTTGGGAGTAGTGAATGCTGGGATTCTTACAGATAGCAATTCATCCAATTCAATTCTATCATCCATATTCATAATATGTAACCAATTAATAATAGCCATCACTCTACCTACTGTACTCAATTCCTTGAATGTGTTATCGGCTCTTTCATATTGCTCAAAATTTTTGTTAAGGTGATCAATAGTATTTTTTACAGCACTACCTACATTTACTTTGACATCCATTCTTTCTACATCTGCGAGGAACTGGTTTGTTAAGACAGCTCCTATAGATCCATCAGTAACAGTTCCAATAGAATCAGGGTAAAACCAGTACCGTATTTCACTAGTTCCTTTTTTAATACCATAAATTATTTTCCGTTCATCTTGAGTTAGAAAATCAGGGACTTCTTTTGTGATTTTGGATATCATGAGTTGATGTGTGTTTGGGTTAATGCCCCTGCTTAATGTTTTGAATAGTTTGTCCGCCTCCAAAACAACACTTCCAGCATGGGTATTTTTAAGGTTTCCTCCAAAATTGACTTTGGCATATCTATTATCTTCATGTTTATCCAAGCTGATATATGGGGCATTATAACCATAATGGAAAATAGATCTATAAATAACTGCAATATCTGACAAAGATAATGGTTGTCCTGCAAGAGTTTGATTTTGAGCTTTTCGACCATAAAAATAGAGATCATCCTTTGAATCCACTTCCACCGCTTCCAGAACGACACCTTGATCCAAGAATTCTTCAATACTCTTAATATCAATAGGTTTGTGTCTTGGCGAAAGATCAAGCTCCTTTATATCAAATACTTCGGGGATTGTATTTAATCGTATTTCAGTTTCTGCATAATTGTTATTGAACACATAAACTTCAACCTTTTCAATTGATGTGTATCTGCTATTTAAAATGTCACGAATTGGGTGTCTTATTACAGAATGGTATTTTTCAAAACTACTTTTTGGATTGGATCCTTTTAAAAACACTCTAATTAAATGAAAGTTATAGTAAAATTGGTAATGCCCCTCCCTAAACATATCTACCCAAGCTGGCTGATCGGATCCTATTGGGTAGTGTGCTAGAATATTGACAAGGGGTAATGTGTCTGGTTCAACGTTGGTGAGTAAAACATCATGACATAATACTGAAAATGGTTCCAGATATTGTTGCACTAGACCTTTTGTATCATCGGTATAGTATGGGATTTTAGCGATTACTTCACCAACTGTTTCTCCGCTATGAGTGATGTTTAATGTATTCACCAAATTGCTATAATCAATGGTCACCCAATTACTCGATTTATTCCACGAAAAAATTGATTTATCTGGTTTGATTCCTTGATTCGATGAATCTTTATTAAACCAAAAGAATGCAACTATAATTGCAATAATAATTCCAGGAATTATGAACTTATTTATTTGCTTTTTATGCGGTTGTTGAAGATTCTTATAAAATACCGTGTGGCAGTTCTTACAAGTTATTTTAAGTGGTTTATCAGTACGTGGAATTTTATACTTTGTGAAGCAGTTTGGACAGTTGATATACTCTT
>CAYRIG010000334.1:0-2132 GCA_964424315.1 uncultured Dehalococcoidia bacterium
TTTATAATACATGTAGTGAAATTGATAGACTCTACGATGGTTTGGTTAATATTAATGCAATGTTTTCCAAAAGATAAGCATTCTCCCCTACCAATAGATAGTACTAACAATCATTCTGTTTATTTGGAATGCAGTTAGATATAGTATCGATGTTTATTTTGTTCAGATTTGATAGCAGGTGAGTATGTACATACTCAGACATGAATATTGGTTAAATCAATATAAAGTAAAATTCTTTTATAAATCTGGTTTTATTCAATCTCAAAAGCAATATAGAGTGGGCTACCATTTCGCAGTATCCGTAGCATGATCGTATCACCCTTTTTATAACGTTCGAGTTCTGCCTGATAATCAGTCAGATCTTTTATACTTATCTTCCCCAGTTCAATAATAATATCTCCCCGGTTGATATTATTTTCTTCCGCAATGGAGTTTCGTTTTACTTCCACCACAATAACTCCTTCAGAATCAGATGAACTAAGCCAGTCATTATCCTTACTGCTTTCATACATTTTCACATGTAAGCCCAAGAGGTCAAAATACGTGCCCCCCCCATAGCGGGAAGACTCTGTAATTTCATCCTGATGGGGACGCGTACCCAGTGTCACTATTAGTTGTTTCTCTTTGCCATCCCGGATAATGGTGAGCTTTGTTTTATCATTGGGCCGCCCTGTAGAAATAAGGTTTTTTAACTGGGATGATCCATTAACTTGTTCGCCGTCTACCGCTATCACAACATCCTGATCTTTTACACCAGCAGATTCTGCAGGGCTATTCTTTATGACCTGACTGATAAGGGCACCATTTCTATCCTGAAGCCCCATTACCTTGGCCATATTACTGTTCACATCCTGAATTAATACTCCCAACCAACCCCGGGTGACTTTTCCATCAGTGATAAGGTCTTCCATGACACGTGTGACCATATTTATAGGTATGGCAAAACCAACGCCTGCATTGGCACGGGAAAATCCATCTGTGGCAATAGCAGTATTAATGCCCACAAGTTTACCATCTAGGTTGAATAATGCTCCACCCGAATTACCAGGATTAATGGCTGCATCATGTTGGATAAAATCTTCAAAATGGTTTCGTGAAATCACATCATTTCTTCCCACTGCACTCACAATGCCTGCCGTAACCGTATGATTTAAGTTAAGTCCAAATGGTGAACCAATGGCTACTACCCATTCCCCCACTTTCAGTTTTTCTGAATCTCCACGATCTACTGTGATAAGTCCACCTGGATCCACTTTAATGACAGCAATATCAGAGAGTGGATCTGAACCAATAATTTTAGCTTTCATCTCTCGTCTGTCAAATAAAATTACCTTAATTTCTTCTGCATCTTCAATCACATGGTTGTTTGTTATAATATAGCCTTTGTCCGCGTCAATGATTACGCCCGAACCTAGCGAATGACCCTTGCGCCCATCCCGGGGAGATCGTTCATCAAAAGGTTCGAAAAAATAATGGTAACCCCGTTCCACTGTTTTTTCAGATACAATGGATACAACACTAGGATTGCCTTTTTCAGCTACCTTAATAAAAGCAGCACTGAAGTCTCCTCTAGTTGGATAGGCAAAAAGAAAGGTTATAAAAATAATTGAAGCTGCAGTTTGTGTATATTTCATATAGGTTTCCTTAGTTAAATAGTCTAATGACAATTAGCGCATCTTGTTCCCTAAATAAATTATTCTTTGGATCAGGATGAAATATTATGAATAATTCTAGCCTCTAATCAAAGATTGGAATATAAAAATGAAAAAAATTATTATCACAGGTGTTAGTACTGGAATTGGATATTCATGTGCTAAGATACTTTGCAATTCCGGGTACTTTGTATATGGAAGTGTGCGAAAAAGTGAAGATGCAGAACGGATAAAAAATAAGCTTGGGGATAACTTTCATCCCTTAATTTTTGATGTCACCAATCCACAGGGTATTTTAGAGGCCGCTAAAAGAGTAAGATCTGAACTGAATAAGGGGGAATATATTGCAGGGCTGATAAATAATGCTGGTGTGGCTATGGGTGGACCGGTAACTATCATTAAAACAGAAGTTTTCCGCAAGCAGTTTGACATCAATTTCTTTGGTCTAATTGATGTGACCAAGGCCTTCTTACCTCTTTT
>CAYRIG010000335.1:0-2132 GCA_964424315.1 uncultured Dehalococcoidia bacterium
GCCACCGGTACCTCCTAGGGTATAGGCTGGCCTTATAACTAATGGAAGGCCCAGTTTTTTTAGTCCATATAACGCATCTTCCCAAGACGTAGCAGTAACACTTGCTGATAATGGCTCTCCTATCTTCTCTAACAAATCGTTGAATCCAGCTCGGTCTTCTGCCGTTTTAATCGCATCAATAGGCGTGCCCAATAAATCAATATCGTATTTCGCAAGAATACCCTTATCAAAAAATTCGACAGCTAGATTTAAACCTGTTTGACCACCAAGAGTCGGTAGAATCCCATCAGGCATCTCTTTAATTATGATTCGCTCTAGGACTTCAACCGTCAAAGGTTCTATATATACCGAATCAGCCACATCCAGATCAGTCATTATGGTGGCCGGATTAGAATTTACTAGGATTGTGTATAAACCTTCCTCTCTCAACGCTTTACAAGCCTGTGTTCCTGCGTAATCGAATTCAGCGGCTTGTCCAATGACTATGGGTCCTGAACCAATAACAAGTATCTTCTGTTTATCAGCCATATCGTTCCTCTACCATTAATTAGTAAACGAATACAAGGTTAGAATCTTTAAGCCCGAGTTGCACGGACCGGAAATGGACTGATAGGAATCTGTAATCTAACCAAACAAGCTTAGACTACAGGAAGCGCCTCTGGCATGGAACTAAACCCCTTAGATCTAAAACCGTTCAACATTTGAAAGACAAAACTCGAAAATAATTCTATCTGATTATCCGATGGTCCTTCCTGCTTCTTACTACCTTCCATCACTGGGGGAATTTTAACCGATGTGGTCAAATCATCACCCTTCTCCAAAACCAATACAGCAACTAACAGCATTTTGGCCTCTGATTGTTCGAACATTTGAGCCTTTACAGTGAATTGCCACTCTGTTTTAAGATCACTCTTGCATGAACTAATGTCATAACAATAATCTTTGTGCCTAAACTTCGGGATCTCTTCATCTAAAAACCCCAAAACAGTTGCGATTCCGACCGGCAATTCAATCTCTACACCTTGTTCAAGAAGAAATTGGCCAAACATTAATCATCTCCATTAGCTGGGAATTGTAACCACAGGTTGAACTTCCATGGGAAGCGACCCTATTGTGACTTTTTCCTGACCATTCCTTCAAGATGCTTACATTCCTCCTTTTTCGAATTTTTGCGCTTCCATTAACTTTATGAAGCGGTCAAACATATATTCATTATCAAGTGGACCGGGCGAGGCCTCCGAATGATATTGTATTGATATCAGCGGTATCTCCCGGTGGATTAATCCTTCTACGGTATCATCATTAAGACTAACGTGACTCACCTCGCATTCATGAGTTAACGTTGATGCATCTATCGCATATCCATGATTTTGCGAAGTAATATAAACACGGCCTGTGCTAAGATCTTTCACGGGATGGTTTCCACCCCTATGCCCAAATTTCAATTTAAACGTCTTCGCACCTAAGGCTCTTGCTGCTATTTGATGGCCCAGACAAATCCCCATAATAGGCACACGACCAAGAAGTCTTTTTGTATTTTCTACTAGGTAATCCAACAAAAGAGGATCTCCTGGGCCTGGAGATAGCATCACGCCATCTACCTTCGCATTGAGTATTTCATTAGCGGGCGTTTCAGAAGGTACTACTAAAACATCGCACCCACGAGCTTCTAATAATCTCAATATATTGTATTTCAGCCCATAGTCATAAACCAACACACGGTATTTCGGCTTTTTATCATCAGTGGAAGTTGCCCATCGATACTCCTTATTGGCAGTGACTACCTTGATAAAATCCCGGTCATCATAACGAGCTGCTTTGCTAAGAGCCTTTTTTGCAGCTTCTACAGAGCCATGAGTAAGAACTCCCATCATCACACCTTGAGATCTCAATCTCCTGGTTATTGCTCTGGTATCGACTCCATAGATTCCTGGTACACGCTGAGATGCCAAGAAATCATGTAATGTTTCAGCATTTGTTCCGTTACTGGGGGTCTCACATTGTTCCCTTACAACAAAACCCGATACTTGCACTCTGTTAGATTCACTGTGTTGGTTGTTTATCCCATAATTTCCAATGAGAGGATAAGTTAATACAACTATCTGGCCGCTATAAGAAGGATCTGTCAATAC
>CAYRIG010000336.1:0-2120 GCA_964424315.1 uncultured Dehalococcoidia bacterium
GGTCCCCATAAGAAAAGAGCCTCCAATACGTATCATATCGCTAGTATCTAATTTTAATTTTGGTGCAAACTCTAGGTTTGATATAAGATTTTCTTTGGAAGTGTTATTAGAAGGGAGACAGCAGGGTTTCACTTTATTTTCCATATTATTTTAACCGTAATCCTCTTTGTCCTCCTAATCCTCTTTTTGTTCCAGTAGGTACATTTTCAAAACCGCCATCCTGTAGACCATCATTGATTTTTATGCCTTCAAGTTTTCCTTGATTTATCCAAGCTATGTCGCTTCCATATAAACGTTTAATCAACTCATTGGTCAATTGATTTAAGATTTTTTTATGGGAGTCACTTTGTGATAAATCTGTCATTTCATCTGGGTCGTTACTTATATCAAAAAGCTGTCTTATATTACCAGCAGGGTAGTATATCAACTTATATTGAGAATCTCTTATCATTCTACTAGCCATCGCTCCTTCCCAATGTTCTCCATATATTATTTTTCGTTTTGGTTCACCTATCAGTGATTCTCCCTCTACGGTTTTAGGTATATCAAGTCCGCAAAGGTCAAGAAGTGTTGGTAGTATGTCAGCTTGAGTAGCTAATCTATTGTCATTGTGTCCTATTTTTAGGTTTATATCTGTTTGTGGGACAAGAATAAGAGGGATTTTAGAAGAGTCTTCGTAAAATATGTCTTTCATAAATTGACCATGATTACCTAGCATGTCACCGTGATCTGAGGTGAATAATAATATTGTGTTATCAAGTATGTTCTCTTCTCTAAGTAGACCGAGTATAAGACGGATTTGGTGGTCCACATGGGTGCACATGGCGTAAAAAGCTTTTCTTGCTAATTCAATTTCTTTATCAGAATAAGAAGTGCTGTTTAATCTTCTGTTTTTTAAAGCGAAGGGTAATTTGTCATGATTTAATGCCCACTCACCTGCGTGAGGCATGTCGATTTCTATATCTCTATACAAATCCATGTATTCAGATAATGGTACCAATGGCGGGTGTGGTGCTGAAAACGACATGTGCCATAACGAAGGTTTTTCAGGATTACGGCGTGCGATATATTTGCTCATTTCCCTTACAGTCCAGTTTGTTTGATGATAATACTCGGGTAAATGCCATGTTCTAGTCGTGTAATCGTTGTTTCCTTGACCGTGAGCATACTCTTGTCCTGCATAGCCACTCTCTGCTAAAAACATTTCGTAATCGTCTTTGGTAATACCCAAATGATGCCTGCCTTCTTCATTTAAAAGAGCATCATCAAATCCTATCCGGTCTCTTTGGGGGTAAACATGTAGTTTGCCTACGGAGAATGTTTGATATCCAGATTGGCTAAAAAGCTGAGGCATAGTAGGTAAATCTGGCATTGGCAACCGTTCGTTAAACACCCTGTCTCCGTGGGTAGGAGAAAAAGTTCCAGTCATGATTTCTCTTCTGGCTGGAATACAGCTTGGAGTAGTGCAGTAGGCATTTGTATAGGCTATGCCGTTATCAATCAATTGGTTTAATGTTGGAGTTAGTACCGTAGGGTGGCCCAAAGAGCCAATTAGTCTACCGTTCCAGTGATCAACGTTAATGAACAATACATTGGGTTTCATTTTATATTCAAATTAATTTTTGCTTATAAAAATTGTTTAGACAATAAGCATATGACAGATTCTGCTCAGTTTAACATTAAGAAAAACTCCCAACAATGTATAAACGGGGTGATTAGATAATTTGATTGGAAGCTAATTCATCTCAATGACAACTTTCAGTTCGTTTTTAGGTTTGATAAGAGATTCAAACGTCTGTTGTATATCTTCCAAATTAATGTATTCGCTGTTCCTTACCAATGAGTCTATATTGATTATATTTTTAGATATGAAATCAAGAGCTAGTTTATAATCCAACGGCCATGCACCAAATGTAGTTTGCATTTTAACTTCACGTCCGGCCCAATTTACGGATGTAAGGGGTATTGGTTCCCATGATAAAGCCACAAGCATCACTTGGCCAGAGTGTGATACCGAGTTAAGCGCTTGATCTAGAGTTTCACCAACCCCTGCACATTCAAAAGCAATATCTACTCCCTTGTTTTTCGTGAAATCTTCTATAGCGGATACCACATTATTT
>CAYRIG010000337.1:0-2100 GCA_964424315.1 uncultured Dehalococcoidia bacterium
TACTGCATCACCTTTACCCTGATTAGATGATGAAATACACATTTTAATATTGTCATTTAGAAGCGCCATTTCGGATACTTTTTGCACCGTTTCATCTACAGAGCCATCATCAACTACAATTATTTCCCAAAACCAACTTTGTTTTTGTAAGTAACTTACAATGGTCGACAGGCTGGTACTTATAGTAGATGCCTCATTATATGCAGGAATAATTATGCTCAGGAAAACGTTTGACAATTTCTTTACGTTGCTGGCTATTACTAATCAGGTTTCTCTAAATTGAATGATTTGTGTAAACTTTGTACCGCTTGATCAACGAAATTTTTATCTATGATGGTAGTGATACGGATTTCAGAAGTAGTTATCATGTCAATATTTATTCCTTCATCTGCCAAAGTTTCAAACATTAGAGAAGCATAACCTGGAGTGTTCTGCATACCAGTACCAACTACACTGACTTTTGCGAGTCCCCTACCAGCTATAACATCATTAAACATAATGTTATTTTGATTTTTCATTAATTGATAAGCTTGGTTCAACACAGATTCATCTACGGTGAAGGTAAAATCTGTGGTACCGTCTACACTTGTATTCTGAACAATAACGTCGACACTAATTCCTGATTCAGACAAAGGTTTAAGCAGTCCAGCAGCTACTCCAGGTCTATCCATTACACCTAATACTGAAATCTTACTTACATTTCTATCAACAGCAATTCCCGTTACAGCCTTTCTCTCTTCCATAATGTTCGTATCTCCATGAATAAAAGTTCCATTGACTCGTGAAAAAGTTGAAGCAACGTATAAAGGCATATCATACAAAGCAGCTAGTTCAATAGATCTTGGGTTCATTTTTGCACCCAAAGAAGCCATTTCCAACATTTCTTCAAAATTAATCATATGCAATTTACGTGCTGAATCAGTGATTGCTGGATCGGTTGTATAAATGCCCTCAACATCCGTGAATATTTCACATTGTTCAGCCTCCAAAGCCACGGCTACCGCTACCGCAGATGTATCAGAACCACCTCTTCCCAAAGTAGTCACTTCTCCCGTTTCGGAGTGCCCCTGAAAACCAGCTATAATCACTATCCTGCCGAGCGCAAGTTCAGTACGAATCCTATCTGGATTTATACCGCGAATACGTGCTGTCCCATGTGATGAATCGGTGGCAATTCCCGCCTGGGTACCATTCAAACTAACTGCATCATATCCTTTTGATTTTAGCGCTATTGCCATTAATGTTGAACTTACTATCTCACCGGTGGAAAGGAGTATATCCATCTCTCTAGGATCTGGGATTTTTTTTTCTGATACCTCCTCAATTAGTGATACCAATTCATCTGTGCTTTTACCCATCGCAGAAACGATAATTACCAAAGAATTTCCTTCATCCTTTTTTCTAGCAATAAGGGATGAAACTTCTCGTATTTTCCGCGGACTGGATAAAGAACTACCTCCATATTTTTGGACAATTATTTTGTTGGTCGAGTTAGTTTTCTTCATGATTTTTTAATAACCGCCATTCCTTTATGGGAAATGGGGACTATTATGCATTCACCTTCAACCCGCGCCAACCTAGCTGCTTCCGCCATTTCATATTCCACTGTTATCTCACGTCCCTGCGTTAACCCCAATATAGTAGGCCCCGATCCAGAAAGAAATACTCCCAATGCACCCCCTTTAATTGCAGCCTTAGTTATAGTCCTGTATCCCGGGATATTCGCAGATCGAAAAGGTTGGTGAATTTTATCTTCAGTAGCTGTCTCTAATAAATTTAAATGATTATTGGAAAGAGAATTGACCAGCAATGCAATTCTTCCTAGGTTATATACGACGTCAGCTCTCGAAATATGGTCTGGTAATGCAGCCCTAGACTGATGGGTATCGATATAAAATTTAGGAATAAACAAAACAGCATTTAAGTTTTTAGGCAGGTTAATGCAATCCGTAATCCAAGTGTTGCCGTCATATACACCTATTCTACATCCTCCATAAATTGCTGGTGCCACATTATCTGGATGGCCTTCAATATCAGCAGCTAAACGTAAAATAGCTTCGTTATCTAAGTTAGCACCACTCAATAGAGAACCAGCCAACA
>CAYRIG010000338.1:0-2080 GCA_964424315.1 uncultured Dehalococcoidia bacterium
GGTTTTGGAGGCAATTTCGGACCTACAATTCCTTCTAGATTTATATCTGAAATTCCAGACCACTTAATACGTCATCCGTTTGAAAATTCGGATGTGCCAAATTTACCGGTATTTGATATTGAATCTAATTCACACACTAGAAATAAACCCAAAATTGACAGTATTAAAACCCAAGAATCTCTAACTAAATCTTTAGATTTCGATAAAGGAGATAAAATTACCCACGAGGCTTTTGGAGAAGGTATAGTTATGGAAATAAAACCTACTTCGAACGATGTAGAATTGACAATTGTATTTAAAGATGGTGCAGGAGTAAAACGATTTTTAGGCAGTATAGCTCCAATCAAAAAAAAATAACCATATATTGAAATGAAACACATCCATAATGCTAAAGGTACAAAATATTTCCCTAAAAAATACATTATAGAAAAAGGTGCAATATTAGCTTTCCATAAGGCAATAATTTTTGAGGAACAAGTTGTTGATAATGAAGATGTTTTTGACACTGCATCAGTTTCTAAATTAACAACACCTGCAACATTTACCCGTTATTTAAAACCTGGCGCATTGGAGATAGAAATTGATAATCCATATTCTGATAGACTTGACGGAAGCAGCGAATGGCACTATTTCTCTGAAATCAAACATGGTGACACAATTACGGTACATGGCTACATATCTGAAGTAAAAATCAGAAATGGAAGTTTGGGAGAAATGTGCATAGTTAAATCAATATTTAATTATGTCACTCAAGAAGATGAGCTTTTTTGTTCTCAAATAAGTACGATAATTTATTACAATTATTCCGCAGAAAAACGGATGAAATCCTCATCAATTAAAAACCATCATTTGAACCCTCCTATTACAAACGTTGATTCTATCAGCATAGGAGATACGATCCCTGAACTTATCAAACAACCATCTACTAAACAACTAGTTATGTACGCCGGTGCATCAAGAGATTTCTATGAAGTCCATTATGACCAACAATTCGCCCAATCGATAGGATTACCAAAAGTAATCGTGCATGGGGCACTAAAATCCGCTTTCCTTGGTCAAATGATAACAAATTTCATAAATGAGGCGGGAACTTTGAACAGATTATTTGTCAGGTATAATTCAATAGATTTTGAAGGTTCTCTAATGAAATGCAATGGGAAAATCACAAAAATCATTACTGCTAACTCCAAAAAAATAATCGACTGTGATGTATGGATAGAAAACACCGAAGGGATAAAAACAACTACAGGTACTGCTACATTTAAACTTAAATAAGATGTCTAAATTCATTAAAATACCAATTCCAGAAGAATTATTTCACCAAGAGAATTTTTCTGAACTAACCTCTAATTTAACCTCATTGGAAAAAGTAGCGAAAATAGAAACGACAGAAAACACGTCGACTGTAACATGTGAAATAGATAGCACCGATGCATTTGTGCCAATCGCTAATGAATTTTCGAAATGGGGATATGAGATACCAACAAGCACTGTTAAATTAGGTATAACTGGCATGACGTGTGCATCTTGCGTGCTTCATATAGAGAATTCGCTATCAAATCTAAACGGTGTTATTAAATCTAACGTAAATCTAGCAACCAACCGAGCAACTATAACCGTAATAAATGGAACACTTTCAGATTCAGAAATATCAAACTCTGTAACAGACATCGGTTATGGAACATTTGATATTACTGGGTCGGTTAAAAATGCAAATCCTTTAGATTCCAAACCAATTCTTATTAAAGCATCAGTTGCAATAATATCAGCGATAATTATAAATATATTTAACTACAGCTCTTTTGAATCATTTTTTTATTTTCCTATAACGTATTTATTTTTGATTATTGCCACCCCAGTACAACTATGGGCTGGGAGATATTTTTATATTAGCGCATGGAAAGCTCTAAAAACTTATAGGTCACATATGCAAACTTTAATTGCTATTGGTACATCAACAGCATATTTGTATAGTTTATATATTACGGTTTTTGATTCATCTTCAGAAAATACAGTTTACTTTGAAGCTTCTACTGCAATCATTGGTATAGTTTTGATTGGTCGTTATATTGAAGAAAGA
>CAYRIG010000339.1:0-2077 GCA_964424315.1 uncultured Dehalococcoidia bacterium
GAGATTGTTAAAGGAGAACCATCCGAAATAGCTCACAAGATAGCAGATGATTTAGATAAAAAAGACCAGGATTTATCTGTGGTTATGGTAGGTGTGGATGAATGGTGGGACGTGGCTCTACTAAAATTTATATATGAGTTCACATCAAATTCAGCCACAACAAACCTTCAAGAGTTTTCATCAAGAGGTCTTTTAAACCCCCAGAAGCGTTTCGAAGGAGCTCCTAAAGCGGCAATAGATAGAATCGAAAAACTATTCAGTGAAGCATCATCTATGGAAGATCGAGATAATCTCAAATCTGAACTAGATCGATGGGGTCTTTTCAAACACTATGAATCAAGATTTCTTTCCTTGTACAGACAAAGTTAAATTAACAAGAGTGGCTTTTACTTCGTAGACAGGGTAACGTTTTCAACCAAAAGCATAGAGGGGGTTTTATCAAATTCCCAATAGGTAACATTTTCATAATTACCAACAATATGCAGGCATAATAGTCCAATAAGATCTAGTATGAAAATTTAGGTTTAATAGTCAATGCGACGTTGTTTCAAATTATTTAAATTGGCCCTAACTGCAGCTCTGTTCGTAGGAATCTTACTTGTCACAGATATAAACAGACTTAATGTTCCGGAACAGATAGGCAAAAATCACCTTTTCAGCATATTAGATTGGGAGGTAAGCAAGTTACCAGATAAGTGGTCTTACAAAATTAAGTCGTTACTTAAAAATGATGAACAGACTAAATCTAAACGATTCGTAAATATATATTCATACTTTAATGATGGCGAAAATAATTTATATGGAATATCTACTGAAGATGTAGAAGCAAGCATCGAAAATTTAATCAGTGAGGCGATCAAATTCGAGGGGTTAACATATTTAAGACGAATAATCTTTCCTCCTGTATTAATTACTCTTGATTCAGCACCCAACATTTTGATCACGTCACCGAGAGAAAAAATTTTAAGGGGTGATGAGGCCTTATTAGGTCCGGATTTATCATTACAACAAGCTATTGATATGGAAAATAAACTTTTCGAACAAGAAAACTTATCATCTCTAGTTATCCCAATCGGTGGTATTGCAACGTATCCGGTTATCGTTAGTAAAAACGATGACATTTTATGGAATCTACAAACTGCAAGTCATGAATGGCTGCATACCTTTATGGTTTTTAGACCTTTAGGTTTCAATATGTTCAAAAGCCTAGAAATGCAGATACTAAACGAAACAGTGGCAAATATAGTCGGAAAAGAAATTGGGCACACAGCATTTAATTTGCTCTATGAAGGTAGTAGCCCAGAACTTGATTTATGCGAGTTGATAAAACAACCCATACCCGAAACAAATAACCAATTTAATTTTTCGAATGAAATGAATGAGACTCGATTA
This sequence comes from uncultured Dehalococcoidia bacterium, assembly GCA_964424315.1. Taxonomy (GTDB): domain Bacteria; phylum Chloroflexota; class Dehalococcoidia; order Lucifugimonadales; family OSU-TB39; genus OSU-TB39. The sequence goes on from CAYRIG010000339.1 coordinate 1,393, forward strand.
AATACGGAAAGGTTGCTCGCAGAAGGCAAAGTACCCGAAGCAGAACTTTACATGGACAACCGGAGACTACTTTTTAATTCTAATGGGTACCCCATCCGGAAATTAAATCAGGCTTACTTTGCCTTTTATGGCACTTATGCGGACACCCCAGGTTCAATCAGCATTATTGGACCACAGGTAAATGAATATCGTCTTTACTTCGATAATTTAAGTGGATTTGTAAACCACATTTCTAAAATAGGCAGTTATCAAGAGTTTGAAAGGTCTTTACAGCATCTAAGTCAAAAGAACTTGCCATCAAAAAGAACACATAGTAATTCAACTGTGATACCATTTATTTGTCAGTAGATATACGAGAATATGTTTACTAACTAAATATTTATTAACTAGCATTTTTGCTGGTTGTTTTATCAAATGAACCCTAATAGACAACGCGAACCAGAAATTAATTTAGACGATATCGCAAGTAGATTGCGTTCCATTTTTGGAAGTTCGGGCGGCCCATCGAAAAATAGCATGCCTGGAATTATAATTTTTGGGATTTTCACAATATCTGCTCTCATATGGCTAGGCACTGGATTCTATACAGTGCAACCAGGAGAACAGGCGGCTATAAGAAACTTCGGTAAATATAGAATTGCAACAGATAGCGGTGGTTTTGTCGGTGGAGTTGATCCAGGACTCC
>CAYRIG010000340.1:0-2068 GCA_964424315.1 uncultured Dehalococcoidia bacterium
TCCTTGGTTATTGATTCTATTGATCCAAACACGAAAGCCGCTGCATTATTGACTAAAATACTTGCATCACCAAAAGTGTTTTTAGAGAATGTTATAAGTTCATGTACTGAACCTAAATCAGAAGTATCTACTTGTTTGAAAACAGCACTTCCCCCATCGGAGTTTATTTGTTTTACCGTATCTAACCCCGCATTTTCTTCAACATCGGCAACAATTACATTTGCCCCTTCTCTGGCAAATAACAAAGCGATGGCTTTTCCAATCCCATTACCGGACCCAGTTATTACTGCGTTTTGTGATTCCAATCTTCCCATTTTAACCTCCAACATAATACAAGTGAAATAATTAGACAAAAACATTATCATCTATTTGAATATCCTGCACAAGAGTTATATGTTTAACATTCCTAAAACACTTTATCAATGGAAATCTATAATGATAAATCCAGGGTTTAAAAGAAAAAAAGAAAATACACAACATTCTTTACCACCGGGGCAATACCTTGAAGAAGGTTTCCCAATTCTAACCGCAGGCCCAACACCTCACATAAAACTTGATGAATGGACTTTTGAAATCAAGCAAGATAACTCGTCCCTTGCCCGATGGACATGGGAAGAATTTACAAAACTTCCAATATCTGACTGGATAACGGATATTCATTGTGTAACAAAATGGTCAAAGTTTAATACCCACTGGCGGGGTATTTTCATAGATGATATTTTGAGTGATGCCAAACTTAAATTGAGAGATGGTTACTTTATGGCTGAATGTGAGGGGGGATATACAACAAACTTACCTGTGGAAGATGTCGTTAATAGGAAAGGAATGATAGCAATAGAATATAATGGTCAACCAATAGAACCAGCTCACGGAGGTCCAGCCCGCCTTTTGGTTCCTCATTTATATTTTTGGAAATCTGCCAAATGGATCAAGTCAATTTGGTTAATGAATGAAGATGTTTCCGGATTTTGGGAATCTAACGGTTACCATATGTATGGGGATCCCTGGAAGGAACAACGTTATTATAACGATTGATATTTGAAAATATCATGAAATGGCAAATAGCCACTATTAGAAATATCGTTGAACTCAGTAGGCGAGTAAAAAGTTTCAGTCTGGAACTCGAATACCCTTCCAGTAATGTAGTGCCAGGACAATATTACGATGTACGTCTTAGTTCCGGAGACGGCTACATAACTGAACGAAGCTACTCCATCACATCCTCTCCAAACAATGGAAATTTCATCGATCTTACTATCACGAAATCCATTGATGGAGAAGTATCGTGGTACTTCCACAATAATATTTCGGAAGGTGACAGAGTGGAAATCAGGGGTCCAATTGGCAATTATTTTAATTGGAAACCAGGATTTTGTGAAAGAGTTATATTTTTTGCCGGGGGAACAGGAATATCTCCATTCATGTCTATGATTAGACACAAAGTAGAAATCCAGGATCCTACTCAATTCACTTTACTGTACTCCGTCAGAGAGGAAGAAGACATATTGTTCAGAAGTGAATTATACAATTACGCCAAAACTGATCCCCAGTTTTTGATCAACATCACTCTGACAAAAAATTCGAATGACACCTGGAAGGGACGTGAAGGAAGGTTTTCTTCAAAACAAATTATGGAAATATTAGGTGAGTCAAAATCAAAAACTGTGCATTATATTTGCGGACCTACATCATTTGTAGAAGAATTATCAAAAAAAGTTCTAGCATTGGGAGCGGAATACAATTCCATCAAAACGGAAAGATTTGGATAAAGTTTACAGGTTAATATTTTCTTTATTTTTATTGCTCTAAATCTGGATATAACAAATCGGTTACGCACTCATAATCAGAATATATATCTGAACCTACGTAGACTTTAACTGGAGGATAAAGGGTAGCACGCCTAACTGGCCTGTCTCTGTTTTTCATAACATGCAATGGTACCGGAAGAACAACATCTTGAGATCCAGCTATAATTCCAGTGGGGTCGTGGACTAAATTAGGACCCCCTTCAGCTTCTACAAGCCAGTAATCTTTGGATTTAGCTACTGTGCTGGATGATTTGTTCTCT
>CAYRIG010000341.1:0-2067 GCA_964424315.1 uncultured Dehalococcoidia bacterium
GAAGAATCTGATACTGATCTTGCCATTACTCCTGATATCTTCATTTCTTTTGGTTGTTTGCTCTTCTCTAGACCCGGGATTAGATGTGGCACCTGATTTCTCCTTGGATGATACTTTTGGCACAACAGTTTCTTTAACTGATCTGTTAAAAATCAATCAAAGTGTCACCTTAGTGTTTTTCAGGGGGCATTTCTGAGGAATTTGTAAAGAGCAGCTATTTGAGCTCCAGGAAATATACTCAGAATTTAGAAAAAACAATTCGGAATTAATTGCGCTTAGTATGGATGATGATGAAGAGAGTAAAGAACTGCTAAAAGAATTGGGTTTGAGCTATCATCTTTTGCCCGACCCGACTGGGACAGTAGTAAGAAAATATGGTGTCTATAATCTTCTTGGCGATGGTGTCGCTGCTCCTTCTGTTTTTGTTATTTCCAGTGACCAATTGGTCTTTTGGAAGTACATCGGCGAGAGTGTTAGCGACAGACCAAGTAACCAGATAATTCTTTCCAAAATTGAGATGTTGATTAGTAGATAGTGTGTCCAATTTTCATATATATTCTTCGTAGCTTGTTAATTGGGGAAGGAAAGATCCACGTTTCCAGAGGCCCCGTAACTCAATTATTTTTAGAGGAGAATTTTAATGAACATTTGTGTTGTATCAAGTTTTGAAGGAGATGTGGAGGAATTCATGTCGATGGTTGCAGAATTTGATGAAGAGATTAAATTAGCATCTTCAGATTTTGAGATTGGGGTGGTTAGTACAAACAAACCTGGGTTTAGTAAAATCATCACGATGGTAAACATTACAGATGAGGAGCGTTTTCAAGAACTTATGTCATCACCTAAAATGGTGGAATGGGATAAATCGCATAATAACACTGACATTATTTACTCGCTTGAAAGAATCAATTAGTAGTAAATTAGGTTCCTATAATATTGCTGTTATAAGTTATTTATTTCCAGCACCAAAAATCTCAAATGTCTACTGCTAGATTATGTGTTCAATGTAAAGAGAATATATCGACACAGGATAGATTCTGCGTGCGCTGTGGGCATAAGGCGGACATAGACTCAGTGCGCTATCATGGTCTGGATGCTCTTAGGGCTGTCGCGATGTTGCTCGGAATAGTTCTTCACGCTACTTTACCTTATATCCCAAACGCTGAGGCTTTTTGGCCCGCAGACAAAAATTCATCACAGGCGATAAACGCGATATTTCAATTCATACATATTTGGCGAATGCCTTTGTTTTTCGTGCTCTCAGGTTTTTTTGCCCATCTGGTAATTAATAGAAAATCCTGGAAATATTGGTGGGGTAACAGATTTTTACGCATAGGAATACCAATAGTAGTTTTTTCCCCCCTAATGTCACTAACCATACCGTGGATTTTTCAATACGGTAAAACAGGACAATTCGTCTTTTTCTATTCGGATGAAGGGCAACCTCACCACATGTGGTTTCTATGGCAATTAATGATATTTGTTACGTTCACGGTTTTGTTTAGATTTTCATACATAGGGGCTGCGGTCTTCTTCAATAGTTTAGGGAGAATTGGTGTAAGTTTTATAGGCAATGTATTTCGTAAATGTAGATATGGTTTGTCTGGGATCCTACTGAGATCTAGATTTCCAATAGCATTTATAATTCTAGCTTCCATTATAAACTTACCAACTCAGGGAGAGTTGATAGTAAACCCTGTTGCGGGTGGGTTGTATTTTATTATTGGATATAGCCTATACAGGAATGCTTCCTTATTTAAATTTTTGAAAGCTCAATGGGGATATTACTTAATAGCCGGCGTGCTATGTTTCATTTTGTTCATGATACTTGAGTCAAAAGATCTCGTGACTGATATATACGATGGAGACTTGGGAGGTGGCGAATATGTTAGGGCGATTACCGAACCTTTTGCCATCATTAGGATATTTACCAAGATAACCTGTGCGATGCTTTTTTCTTATGCATTGATTGGATTTTCCGAAAACAAATTGAGTTCTTATAATTCCAAATGGAGATTTGTTTCTGATGGAGCATATTGGATGTATCTAATACATTTACCCATAGTG
>CAYRIG010000342.1:0-2057 GCA_964424315.1 uncultured Dehalococcoidia bacterium
ATTGAGGAGGATGAGTAACATGAGTAAAAAAGAATTTTTTATACCACTTTGCTTGCTGGTACTATTGGTATTAGGATCAAAAGCATTTGCAAACAGTTGCCCTGATGGGCATGAGGAAAACAGTCGTACAGGTGATTGTGTAGTAATCAAAGGGTATGCTTCTCAAAAAGGAAAGTGGCATCCCTTTGGAGGAACTTGTGAGGATCTCGGGCATCGTAAAGCCATAACACTCGCTTCAAAGATTGTATCTAGCAATGAGCCATTTAGGTTGAATAAAGGAGCAAGTGTCTGCAAACACAATGTCGAATTAATAGAAACCAATAGTGAAAAGATACTGAAAATATCAACACGTCTCGGAGATGGAATCCGTACTAATTATTGGAATGACATTAAGGAAGGGAATCGTAGACGTTTTGAGTTTATGTTTGACCGTGTAATTGAACAGAACACAGGATTCCGTTTCGGCTACTCAATTCGTATCACACAAGATAATACTTTTTTGCGAGTGCCTGATATCCAAAATTACTGGTATTGGATAACACAATTAAAATCAGATGAGCGTAACGTTCCTCCGGTTATGGTTATCAAGGTCGATCGGTTTGAAGGAATATCAGCCTTTGACTATCTAATTCAAAGTTCAAGCGAATTTGGTGCTATAAAAACCGACTACACACCCGAAAGATATGGGAAGTGGGTAAAGATTGCGATTGAATACAAGCCAAGTCTCACGAACGGGTTTAGAAGGCTTTGGGTAAATGACCAATTGGTTGTTAATGAGAACAATATTCAAACAAGTTACGATTCTATGTCTGCCAAGCCCTTTCATTTAAAGTTTGGGATTTATCAAGGAATTTGGAACTGCAAAGGAAAATGTGCTTTCGTTCGCAACGATGATCAGCAATCAATTCAACTTAAAAATTTATATTTCAGGAGAATATAACATGAAAGAAATAACAAAACGTCGAGGCAGACCGCCTGGCAGTAAAAACAAAAAGAAAACTGTTGTTGTTGAAAAAGTAGCAAAGAAACGCGGCAGGCCTGCAGGTAGTAAAAACAAGACTACAAAGAAGAAAGTAGTTGATACCTCAACAGGTCCGCGGTTGGATAGAGTTTTTATGATTGAGGATATGTTTTATTCCTCAACAAGGACAGAGGAAGCAAAGGAAGAATACGAAAAAGCATACCCAGGCGAAGAGAAATTTTTTAAGAAAGAATGGGCCCGAGTAGCAGGAGATGTTGCTAATGTTATGCTAGGTCGTGGCTTGAGCCGATAAAATGGAAAGAACATTAACATTATTTTTTAAGTATAAAGACTTTAGTGGTAAAATAGGTGAGTACGAAGTATTTGCAACAGCAGTTGTTAATGCAAACGACAATGATGAATTTAAAACAGCCAATGACTGGTTTACTCGTATAGTGGAATTGAAGATTAAATCAGATCCAGAGGTAGCAGGTGTTTATATTTCCGATGAGATTAAGAAATTATCCAAAAAGGATTTAAAAACAGTTAAAGCAAACAATGTACTTCCCCTTAAAATGAAATAAATAATACTACCGTGTGAAGGCAGTCTCTGAGAGAGGATTAGCCACCGCTATTATAGCGGTGGCTTTTGTTTAGAAAAATGAAAATTAAAATTAGTTACCTTGAGTTTGCAAGACCGTTTAAATACAACAAAGACTTTTTTGTTCTTTGTCATATGGTGTTGGAAATTTATGCGGCTGAGAATAACATTAAATATACAAATAATATAAAAGAAAAATGTTATGAATTTGAAAATGGAACTGATTTACTAAAAGTTAGATTTGCTTTAAACAGTGAGAAAGTATTAAGATATTATTGGCGGCAACTTGTAGAGAATGATGACTATGATTCTATTATACCTAAATTTAGAAAACTTAAAAACGTTTTAATCCCATAGTTTTTCCATTGCTTTAAAACTACGTATTTTGCTATCCCGCCTACATAGTTCTTTATATTTTTTAGTATCTTTACTCCATTCCATACCAGTCCACCATTCAAACCCATCTACGTCTGCTTTGTAGATACTACTGCGTTC
>CAYRIG010000343.1:0-2012 GCA_964424315.1 uncultured Dehalococcoidia bacterium
AACCTCCTGCAACAAGAGGATTTTTATTTACACCAACAATGAAAACCAAACTTGCAGAACTATCCCAAAAAGGATATGCAAGAACTGAAGCAAGCAGTATTTTAGCCAAAATGGCAGCTAATGAGATACAAAAATCAGATGTTGCTAAAAAAGAATATATGGACCTTTGGACAAGGTCAGGTGTTACGATAGCTAGTTCATGTTTAATGGGACCAGCACCATTTGATGATGCATTCGAAATTGCTGTAGACAATATTTCCCACGCAAGAGCTTATGCAAATGCACTACCAGAACATTTTGAGATCGTTTTGACAAGCGATGACATAGAAAGAGTTTATAAAGAAGGTAAGCGCGGGGTGAATTTAAATTTCCAAGACACAACTCCATTTGGTAGTAATCTTGACCGCGTGGATTATTTCTATAATTTAGGTTTACGCATCGTTCAGTTGACATATAATTTACGTAATCTGGTAGGAGACGGCTGTACTGAGCTATATAAAACGGGCTTAAGCTATTATGGAAAAGCTCTCGTCGAAAGACTTAATGATTTAGGTATGATTGTTGACGTAAGCCATTCATCTCAACAAGTTGGTTGGGATGCTCTAGAAACCTCTAGAACCCCGATAATGATCTCTCATTCTTCCAGCAATGCTGTTTGTTACCATGATCGTGGTAAAGACGATGATTTAGCAAAAGCAGTTGCAGATAGAGGCGGATTTTTTGGTGTAGTGATCGTACCTGGGTTTGTTCAGAATAAAAAACCTATAGCTACCCTCGATGACTTTGCTGAACATATAATGCATCTTGTTAACGTCATGGGCATTGACCATGTTGGGATAGGTAACGATATCTGTGGTAACGGTCCAGAAACTGGCGACATGTTTGAATATCCCGATAATATGCCAGCTACAATCGAATATTTCAAGCAACACCCTGATGTATTTAATTGGTCGGGATTTAGACCGGAACATAGGATAACAGATGAATATAGACTAGCTGATTACAAAAATTTTGGAGACTGGCCTAACCTGACTGTAAAATTAGCTGAAAAAGGATTTAACGAAGAAGAACTAAGAAAATTAATCGGGTTAAACTATCTGAAATATTATAGAGAAGTTATTGGATAATTATTAAATTGCCATCCACATACGCCATCTACTTTAATCGTGATTAACGCATGATTGTCATCGGTAGTCGTAAAGGTTTCAAATCCTCATTACTTCAATCATTTAAAACTTTGTTCCTCTACCGATGAATCTCTTGATACATTTGGCCTAACTACTAATTGAGGGACACTAACATTCGTTGGCATCTCAGCAACATTAGCGATGATTTTTGCAACATCGGCTGGGTCTACCATATTAACCCTATCTTCTTCTGAAGGAGGTACGGGCCTCCTGTCTAAAGCAGGTGTCCTAACTTCACCTGGAATAATTGCTGTAGCCCGAATACGATTAAATTTATATTCAGCATTTATAAATTCTGTGAAATTAATTATTGCTGATTTTGTTGCACCGTAAATCATGCCTCCCTGAATACTTGGAGAAAGCCCAGCTATAGACGAAACATTTATAATTGTCCCTGAATCAATCTTAGACATTTGTTCAACTACAGCTTGAGTACAATAAATCGTACCAAGTATATTTGTGCCAACAACTGACTCAATTTCATCCTTTGGTGTACTTAGCAATCTTCTATGATTAGAACTATGCCCTGCATTGTTTATCAACACATCAATCTGACCAAATTTTTTAATTACATCATCAACCATTTGAAACACCATTTCGCGATTTGAAACATCAAGAGCAAAAATATCCGCATCAATTCCGTGTTTTTTTATTTCACCTTTTGCCACATTTAATTTATCAATGTTTCTACCAACACAAATCAACTCAAATCCTCTTTTTGCCATCTCAATAGCGGTAGCTAATCCAATACCACTCCCAGCCCCAGTAATAATACAAATTCTTCTTGATTTATTCATATGTATCTCCTATATTTTGAATGATTCA
>CAYRIG010000344.1:0-2001 GCA_964424315.1 uncultured Dehalococcoidia bacterium
AGGATCAGTATTAACAAACTGACTAGTTATCTGAGTGTAGCTAACGTCGTCAATTTCCACATCAACACTATCTTCCTCTACGAAAGATGTTTCACCCATTATTTTTCCTAACCTTCTTCAAGTATCTTGTCGCCTTCCTTTTTCCATTCTTTTTCTTGCCCTTGTTCATCGAATTTTTCCTCTATACGGTGCTACTTCGATAATAGCATCTTCAACTGGGTCTGGTACTAACCCTTCACCCAGCCTTCCTACTTGTTCTTCTCTCTCGGAATCTGATACCTTTCTAGCACTATCAATCCAATGTGGCTTTCCGCCATTATCGTTTCCAGCCCAATAATTAGCCGCCTCTGCCATCTGCGCTTCAACCTTGCGATCACCCACCATGCCTTCAGCGCACATGTAGTTCCCATCTCCATCCGAAATAAAACCACCATCAGGCATTTTCCATAGACAAACACCGAATGCTGATTGCGGAACGATAATATTCTTGCGTTTTTGTTCGTTAAACGTTCTCATCTCATCAAGAGATTATCACATTTCAACTAAAAAAGCAACTCAATCATCCAATATTTAGTCAAAATCGTCAAAATTGCCGTCAACAAGAAAGAACGATTCAACAACTCCCGTATCGGTTGGCATGATTATCTGTGAAGGCGGGTTGTCCGAAGTTTTAATTTCTATCGGTTCAACTTCTCCATCTTGACTTTCATACCAATATGTTGTATATTCATTTGGTTCATTCATACCTTACAGAGCGCACGTAACGCAATCGGGATCATCAATACGACATGCGACAGCTTCGTCTTCTAAATCTAGAACCATCTGATTTAATACTTGCTCGTCGCGGGAGTTGTCTCTATATATCGTTATCCCTTTGCACCCTAAATCATAAGCCATTCGATACAATTTATCTGTATCCTCGATAGAAAAATCTGTTGGACAATTAGTGGTCTTGCTGATCGCAGAATCAACCCAACGCTGTATCGCCGCCTGAACAGCCACATGCTGTTCTGGCACAAGTTCCATGGCCGTCACACAATAATCTGGAAGATCCTTAAGATCCAGTCCCAACTCATCAATCACTGGAGCAGTTTCAATTTCTGTTCCAAGCCTAGAAGTTCGTGTATACTGCCAGCTAAAGTATGGCTCAATACCTGTTGAAGTGCCCATCATCGTACCCGTTGTACCAGTGGGGGCTACGGTAAGCAAACAGACGTTGCGTATACCATACTGCTTAACCTTTTCTCTGATGCTTTCCGGCATCCCCTTCATGTAGCCTGATCTAAGATAGGACTCTGCGTCGAAAAACTTAAACTCTCCCTTAAGCTTTGCAAGATCAATAGATGCCTTATACGCTTCAAAGGATATTGTTTTAAACAATTCATCAATAAAAATAAGACTATCTTTTGACCCATAGCGAAGACCCATTTTGATAAGAAGTTCACCAAGCCCCATAACTCCTAAACCAACTCTACGATTTCCACGATGATTCTTTTCTATGGACTTAAAATGGTAATCATTGATTGTAATAACATTATCTAGAAACCTAACCGAGTTCTCAACAACGTAACGAAGCTTACTCCAGTCAAATTCCATATCAGCATCAGCGAACTTAGATAAATCCATCGCTCCCAACGTACACACTCCATACGCTTCAAGCGGCTGCTCTCCACAAGGGTTCGTGGCAACCAGAGGGGCAAAATAATGAGAGTTACTCATCTTGTTGGATCTTTCCAAATAATGCAATCCGGGTTCCGCTGAAGCGTGAGCCGAAGAAACAATTTGACTCCAAATCTCTTTAGCCTTCATAGTCTTGTAAAGAATAACTTCTTTCCCCAAGACATCTCGCCAATAATGCAAATTCCCATCCCAAAGCTCATCATATTCAGGATCTTTAGTATTAGGAAAAACCAAGTCCCAATCATCATCGTTGTTCAATGCAGCCATAAAGGAATCAGAAATACATACTGACATATTTGTATTTTCAAATTCCCCGGGAGT
>CAYRIG010000345.1:0-1993 GCA_964424315.1 uncultured Dehalococcoidia bacterium
ACATTAAAAATATACCCTGTCAGATTAAATATATCGTTATGATTTGTTGCTTCGTTTGGAGTGTATAAAACGATTGGTTTCACAGTTGTTCTGCCGAGTTTTAGGATAATTGGCCACTTATCTAGCGCTTAGGGATGCAATTATTCAAAGAAGGAAATGACATAGCCCAACCCATAAAGTTTTTTGAATGTGATATCATATTGCCCCATTTTATGTCCAAACATTCCCATTTCAACAGATCCTTCTACTTCCTAGTGGATATCTTAGTCTGATAAACCTATTTCTTATTTTAATAGGTGAAGCCCGTAATACTGGGTACATTGTTTACCGCTATTAGAAAATGCTAAATTACAAAGCTAATAGAATGTTATTAAAAATAACCCAAAGCTTACCTTGACAATATAAATCAAATTATCCTAACATTCAGTCAAATTCCCATTATAATACTCCGCATATCCCAATTCACCATTATAACAATCATTCATTAGCTCCGCATTGCTCTTCAAACAATAGTCATTCTGATCCTCCTAGCTACACTCCCCAATAAACAACTAAGATATTTCATCAGGAGCTTATCCCTCTTAATCAAACTACATCTTGCACTGCACCTACAAGCTATTGACAAACACCGACAAACTTTTCCCCAAGTAATGGTAAGTTCCTTAAGAGCTATTAGCTGGTGATCTGATGTAGAACTCGCAGGTAGTTGTTGGGTTAAAATTCTTGCCTGTGACCTTTAAATTATTATGGAAATTTTTCAAAATTACTGTGAATGTGCCTGTTGGAGGAACAATTTTAAAATGGAGTGTTTTTGTTGTTTCTGTTGCTCTGAAAAATTCATGGGTCATTTGAAATCCGTATTATTTGTGTATTTCTGGGCTTAGAGCTGTAAAAATTAAGTAATGAATCCAATGGGGAACTTAGATAATTGATTGTTTATTTTGCTGGATATCCGTAAGTTATTTGTTCAACTGTTTGGGGTTATTCAGATTGTGTGATAGGTGTTTCTTTTCGGTAGAGATCTACGAGGTGGTTGACGCCATCTAAGAAAGGGAGTGTACAATTGTAATCATATTCCATATTGTTATCTTCAACATGTTTTGGTTAACGCACGCAATCCATCTCAACAAGTCCAACACGGAACACAACATCATACTCATAACTAGGATCATCATTATTAACAACATTCAATGCCGTAATTTAAATCGAATCTCCAGGTTAGCAGTTATATTTTTCTGTGTCACACATTCAATTTTCACAAATAAAGCAATCTTTAGAATCTATGTTCACGATAAAAGGATCTAGAAATTGGCAATTGCTGTGTGGACAAATGGCTGTTGTCAGTAAATTCACAGAGTCATCTTCTTCCTCATCAATCTCAGCTGAAATATCAAATTCGCTAGGAAAATCGGATGTAGTTTTGGAATGACTATATTCAACACCATTATCCTCCTTCCATTTTAACTCGGTTTAACTATTTGCAACGATCGAACATGGCAACCAATAACATTCATATTCTGTTGTGTACACAACGCATTTGTATTAAACACATTGATCCGCATCTTCTTATTTTGAAAATACAATTATTTTCTGATTGTAGTCTTGATACTCCACTTTTAACTTTATACAATTGGAGCAGGCTTCACATTAGGGGTTTTAAGGTGAGGAAAGGTCATCTGCTAATTAATTATTCGAGCATTATAAAACACATTGACTGGGTGAAAGTAAATAATCCATAAAATATCCTTCGGAGCAACTAACGCAATTGGTGAGAAGTGGTCCTGTGCATTTCCTACACTATTCTGAACATGTTTTACAAATATCGAATTTAACATCGAAATATTCATTTTCTAAACAAATTGAGTTATTTTCCCCACGAGAAAAGGTTCTATCCACGATAGATACCTTAATAAAGTACTCCTTAAACAATTCATCTGTATTTATTGGGTGAAGTTCATAAAGAACTCTGCATGAAAGTTATCCTTTTGTTTTC
>CAYRIG010000346.1:0-1972 GCA_964424315.1 uncultured Dehalococcoidia bacterium
ACCGCTGCGCCAACAAAAGGCGCAAATACAATCATCGATAATATAGGTATATTTTCCAATTTATCTTTTAAATCCTAATATCTGTTTCATTGTTTATATTTAAATTAACCAGCACCTACTAAATACCATAAAATAAGAATCAAAAATCCGACGACCATAAATACAGCATATAGCTGTGTTTGTCCGCTTTGTATCAATCCTAAAATCGTCCCTGTTTGAACAGTTATTCGAGTAGTTAAAGTAGTAAGTCCATCAACTACGTTACGATCAAACCAATCAGTGAACTTACAAATAACACCGTAGAATATTCTGAACACGATAATTTTTTCATACAGATAGTCGAAATAATATTTATTAAAAATAAACAAATATAATCGATTATAAACTCTGCCACTTAAAATTTGATTTACGGAATTCCTGTAAAACCAAAGTGTAATTACAACGGTCAAAATAGATACAATTAATAAGCATATAGCTAATATCACATTAAATTCAGCATGATGGCCATCAGAATCTAAAAATGAATTAAACCAGTGTTTTTTCACCGGCCCTAATGAAATTGGTGGGTTTAGTAAGAAACCCACGCCAATGCTTATAAAACTCAAAATATACAAAGGAAGCAACATTAAATTCGGGGATTCGTGAACAGAATTTCCTCTCTCAACGATATTCTTGGATTCCGGCTTCCAAAACGTCATCCACATCATCCTTGTCACATAGCAGGCTGTAGCTATAGCTGCAGCTGCCCCCAATATGAAAACAATCACACTTATACCTGTGCCAGCATCTAGAGCATAAGCCAAAATCTCATCTTTGCTCCAAAATCCCGACAATGGAAATATTCCAATTAAACTAAAGGCCCCTACAATAAAGGTAATATGAGTCTTGGGCATACTTTTTCGTAATCCACCCATATCATTCATGTCATATGTATCAGTTGCATGATTTACGCTACCAGCTCCTAAAAATAAAAGAGATTTGAAAAATGCGTGGGTCACTAAATGGAATATAGCTGGTCCATAAGCTCCTACTCCTAAAGCCAACATCATATATCCAAGCTGACTGACAGTTGAATAAGCCAATACCTTTTTAATATCAACCATTACTAGCGCCAAAATCGCTGCTAAAAGAGCAGTGACACCGCCAATTAATGCTACTATCGACATTGCTGTAGCTGATGAGGAGAACAAAGGGAAAAATCTAGCGACTAAAAACACACCAGCTGCAACCATAGTGGCTGCATGTATTAAAGCACTAACGGGAGTTGGACCTTCCATCGCATCTGGCAACCAAACATGTAAAGGAAATTGTCCCGATTTTCCAACAGCGCCGGCAAAAATACCAACAGCAATCCAAGTAACAGATGTTGGAGCTATTAATCCCAGTTTGACAGCTTCACCAATATTTCCACCTAGATCAACAATAGATAATGAATTCCCAAACTGCGAAACCCCATCTGTATTAAATATCAAATACAATATAGCTATCAAAAACCCAAAGTCGCCTACACGTGTAACAAGAAATGCTTTTTTTGCTGCTGAGGCGGCGCTGGGTTTGGTAAACCAAAACCCTATAAGCAAATATGAGCATAATCCTACAAGTTCCCAAAAAATAAATAATTGAACGACATTAGAAGCAATAACAAGACCTATCATTGAAGCAGTGAACAATGACATATAAGCAAAATAACGTGAATATCCTGAGTCATGACTCATATATGAGATGGAATAAACCTGCACTAATAAACTGACGAAAGTTACCACAACCAACATCGAAACAGTTAAAGGATCTAATATAATTCCAAACGTCACATCAAAAGAATCAATAGCAATCCACGAAAAAGATGTTAATCGCTCAGAAAGAGCCGGAGCATCAGACAAGATTTTGATAAATGCATATAGGGACAGAATAAAACTCGTGCCTATACTAAAAACAGTTATCCCCCCTGCTAACCTCGATTCCCCCAACCTAA
>CAYRIG010000347.1:0-1466 GCA_964424315.1 uncultured Dehalococcoidia bacterium
TGTCTTGGCATCGTTCTATGGGCATACCCGCAGCGATGCGACCCACCAATGGAAATCGCATCGCATCATTTTCTTTTTGATCATATTTCGCCGCTAGTTCATCAGCAATCGATAAAGAGCGTGCTCTGTTTGGCTCTCTGGTTAATGCCCCTTTGCTGACGAGTGCTTCGATTCGTTCGAAAACTGTAACCTTGCTTACTCCAATTTGTTCGGCGAGTTCTTGCATGGTTGGTGAGTAGCCGTGTTCGTTTTGGCAGTGCCTGATAAGTTCTAGAACTTCGAGTTGTTTTGGTGTGAGGTTCATCGTTATGATCCTTTTGTGAGAGTGTTGTGCGTGTAAACAAATTAAGTTGAGTTACTTTGCAAATAGTCCTATGAACAGAATTGCATAGTTGTGTGCTAAAAGAGGCTAACTTATTTCTACGAGGTTTTCTTTTTGGTGTTTCGTGTCCAGTAATGTGATTTAGAACTTCCGACGCTGATTCAGCAGGAGAAAAGAAGACTCTGTCAATTTTCATAATCCGGTCAAGTAGTGTTTTGTGAGTAGCGTTCCTGAAGGGTGGTGGTTGGGAATGAATTGAACCGGCTTCAACAGCAATGATTCTATTTCCTGATCCAAAGTATGCTGTCCCATACTCTGGGCTAGGTCCGTGTTGTACTAGTGGTATTTCCATAATCTGTGCTCCTGTCTTCTACAGGCCTATCGGCATATTTGTACGGTATATGTTAGGCAAACATAACCATAATGTCAAATCATTTTGCAAAACGCTATTCTATGCCTATGAGGAAGGATATTGATCCAATCGATAAAGAGCAGTGGATGCTTGATTCAAATCTTGTGTATTTAAATCATGGGAGTTTTGGGGCTCGGACTGCTTCAGTTTTTGATTATCAAATTAAATTGAAACGTGAACTGGAATCATCTCCAGTAGATTTTTTGGATAGGCAACACGGACGACTTAGTGAAGCAAGATCGACTGTCGCAAAGTTTTTGGGAGTTGAAAGAGAGAGATTTGGATTCGTAGAAAATGCAACAACTGGTATTGGGTGTGTTGTTAACTCAATTCGATTCTCATCAGTGGATGAAATTTTGACAACAAGTCACGTTTATAACGGCGTTAGGCAATTACTAAAGCGAACAGCGTCGGATGCTGGTTGTACTTATAGAGAAATAAACATTGATCTTCCTGTTCGTAAAGAAGAGGAATTGTTACAAGCGGTAGTAAGTGAAATTACTGATTCTACTAAATTGCTTGTTGTTGACCACGTTTCTTCCTCCTCTTCAATGATATTTCCAATTAAAGAAATAGTGGGATTTTGCAAGGAAAAAGACGTATTAGTACTTGTTGACGGCGCTCATGCACCAGGCATGATTGACCTAAATATTGACTCTATAGGTGCAGATTGGTACGTTGGCAATTTACATAAGTGGGTTTGTGCTCCCCTTGGAGCAGGATTTGTTAGTA
>CAYRIG010000347.1:1476-1955 GCA_964424315.1 uncultured Dehalococcoidia bacterium
ACAGCAGAAGAACATTCCTTAAGAACACACCCTATGACAGTGAGTCACAATCTAGGGCAAGGTTTTGAGAGTGAATTTGAATGGCAGGGTACGAGAGATATTACTCCTTGGATTGCATCTGCAAGAGCAGTAGAATTGGGTGCCGAAATTGGGTGGGAGAAGATTAGGAAACACAATCATGAACTTACAACTTGGATGCATCAAACCTTAGTTGAAGAGTGGAACGTGGAGCCATTGTTGCCAACCGATGGTTCTTTGTTTGGGAATATGGCTACTGTGCGCCTCCCTTCGTGGTGTCCACAGACGATGGAGACTTGCCTTGACTTTAGAGATGAAATCTTCAAAAAATACAAGATTGAAGTGCCATTTTTCGAACTTCAAGGGTTTGTAGCCGTAAGAATCAGTGCACAACTGTATACGAGGGAAACCCACCTAGAGCGTCTAATAAGCGCCGTAGGTGATTTTTCTTAATGGTTTTG
>CAYRIG010000348.1:0-1941 GCA_964424315.1 uncultured Dehalococcoidia bacterium
TTAGTCCTCAAATTATGATGAGTTATCTTATTGAGCACTTTGATGAATATAGACAATCCCTTGAAGAAATAGGTGATGTGAATGCGGTCCCAATATCTCAAGTAAAACTTAGGCCACCATTGCCTGAACCAACAAGAATTGTATGTATGGCAGGTAATTATATGGAAAATGGGTCCCGCGCTCTTGTAGCAGACAGAGAGGCATTTTTGAAGTCGCCAAGTGCTATTATCGGCGATGGTGATTCCGTGATTTTGCCGGATTGTCCTGTTCCCCATTTTCATCATGAGGCGGAGTTGGGGATGGTGATAGGCAAAAAAGCGAGTAAAGTTTCTGCTTCGAATGCCAAAGAATACATTTTTGGATACATTAATTTTATTGATGTTTCAGCACGAGGGGTTGAGCCAAACGGAGGATCAAGTTTTTTTTGGGGAAAATCTTGGGACACATTCGCTCCAATAGGACCTGCTATTGTTACTGCCGATGAAATTGATGATCCGCAAAATTTGAACATCAATCTCTGGGTCAATGGCGTTGCTAGGCAAAACATGAGCACTAGTGATATGGGAAGAAGTGTTGAAGAAGTTGTGGAATTTGCAACTTGGTTAATTACCATGAAGCCAGGGGATATGATTTCGACCGGTACAAATCACGTTGGATTAGGTCCAATTCAAGACGGGGACAAAATCGAAATGCAAATAGATAAACTAGGACCAAAGCTGAATGTAGATGTTAAAGATGAATGGAAGCGTACTTGGCCAACTCAGCCACTGTCAGAAATGACCGCTTTTGAATCATCTATTAGGTCAAAAATAAAGTAATACAATTAATTAAATGAAACAATATTTCTTAAGGAGCCACCGGTTTCAAATGACTTGAAAGCTTGATTTGTTAATAATAACTGTTTTCATTTCTTGATATTATTTCTCTCGGAAATATTTTTAATGTGCTATCAATTTAATCTCTTAGAATCGCACCACCATCAACATGTATACATTGACCAGTGATGTTTTTAGAAGAATCAGATGATAAAAATTCTACTGTTTGTCCTATATCATCTGTGGTTTGTGGTCTGCCCATTGGAATAACGTCTGTATACTTTTGGAGGAAACTTTCATAAAGATCGTTATCTATGAGGGTTTTATCATTTTCCATACTTTGTGCTTGAAGCCCTTTTTGGAATGATGTCCATACGGCACCTGGGCAAACTGCATTTACATTTATGTTATCGTTTCTCAGCTCGTATGCTAAACCTTTGGTGTATCTAAGTACTGCTGCTTTACTAGTTGGGTAAGGACCCCCAAGATTCCTTGCTGCATGTGCCGACATAGAGCCGATATTGATTATTTTCCCATATTTACGGGATTGCATGTGCGGAATAGTTGATTCACAGAAAGTTACAACCCCCATTATATTTATCGATAAACTGGTTTCCCAGTTATCTGTGTAAATCCCCGCGTTATTAACTAGGATGTCCAACTGACCAAATTCTGATATGACATTGTTAACACAGCTTTCTATTTCATTCTTTTTTGATACGTCTACTCTAATGGCTATAGATTTAGGGCTAAGTTTATTTATTTCGGAATTAGTTGAAATAGCTTTTTCCTCGTTTAAATCGGCTATTACCAATGTAGCTCCACTTTTTGCTAATGATAAAGCAATACCTTTACCTATTCCTTCAGCTCCTCCTGTAACAACAGCAATTTTCCCAATCAATGATTCGGTCATAATCAGTTCTCCAAGGTGTAGATTAATTCGTTGAGATTCTTTGTGTATAGTATTAACACAGTTCAATCTCAAACCTGTATTGTATGAACAAAACGAAGTAACGGTATTATATATTGCTAATGGGACATAAGTAAATTTGGTTGTTGGCTCCGGTGGTAGGATTCGAACCTACGACCAATCGGTTAACAGCCGACCGCTCTACCACTGAGCTAC
>CAYRIG010000349.1:0-290 GCA_964424315.1 uncultured Dehalococcoidia bacterium
CCAGTGAAGCCTTATTTGAATCCTCATACTTATAAGTGACACCACGGAACTCAATATGATGCTCAAAGTTTATACTGTCCGCATTCTTTTCGATAGAGACCTCTTCAATTAACTTCTCACAGTTTTTAAACTGAGCAAAAACTTCATCCAGGCTGGGAATACCAAACTTGATCTGTGTAATAGCCCAGTTCAAACGGTTTACCGTGGGGATAAGCCTTACCAAAGCTACGGCAAACAATGAAAATGTGACCAGAACTTCACTTGGTTGCCTCCCGGAATACAAAAGCAAA
>CAYRIG010000349.1:300-1934 GCA_964424315.1 uncultured Dehalococcoidia bacterium
GGGTCACAATCCCTAACACAAGGGCAACAGCAATACTTTCAACTATAAATCGCCCTGACTGTGCGATCATGGTTGAGATGCGGTATGTATTAGTAAATCCCCACAGATGACTGCAAAATTTTTCATTGAAAAATTTTTCCCTGCCAAGAATCTTAATCTCTTTGATACTTCCAAGGCTTTGATAAACTTGTTGATATATTTCCTTCTCATGAAACTTATAATCCTCCCCCAAAATGGTCATTCTTTTTCGAACCAACCAGTAATACCCCCCTAGGAAAATTCCTAAACCTGATGTAATCAACATAGCTGAAACTAGATCCACCCAAACAAGAAGAAGGAAAACGACAATAGCAACCATCAATTCGGTCACACAAACTATTAACGGCATTAAAACAGTAGTGACCACATTTGAGACAAGCTTAATATTCCTCAGTAATTCTGATGAGTTATATTTCAAGTGGAATTGGTAAGGACTGCTCAGATAGGCTTGAAACAAGCGAAATCCTAATTGATACTGTTGACTCTGGGTGAAACGGGTTTGCAAATATGCTAGAAACAACAAGTAAATATTTTTAACCGCATAAACCAGAATCACTCCGGCTAAAATCCATATTATAAACTGTGCCTGAGATTCTGGCTCAAGCCAACCGTGCATCTGTTTAAGAAAAGAATTAGCCTCCAAAGGATCAGGGGCGCTAAACAATGTAATAAGAGGAAGAATTACCCCGATACCAAACATTTCAAAAATGGTACCTATTAAAATCATAACAAGTAGTAAAGATGCTATAATTTTTGACCGGGCATCAAACAAATAAAAAAGTTTTTCGAACATAGACCTCATTAAACTCTCGTCCTTTTTATGATAGCCAAAAGAGGTTTTCTTTCAGAAAAGTATCAGCAGAGGGGCCCTTATTATCACCTGACCCTATACAAAGAAAATGCTACAGGTACGCTAAACAAGTCTGTATTCATACTATACGAAACCGTATTCCCTGCCAACCAAAGTGTTTGCCTTGACTTAACTTTAGGTTGTTAAAGTAATTCGGAAAAAGGCCGACTATCCTACTCTATATGTCCAGTAAAGCGAATTCTCTATTTCTTATAATAGCTCCTAAGACAACCACTTTCTCTTCAACAGATTTAATTTTGAATCTCTTCATTTCATTGAATTTGCCAGATCCCGCTGATTCCTTTCTGCCATAATATTGATTTATATAAAATCCTGATTATTCATAAATCAATAAAATCGCTTGGCTTCCAAAAACATTATGAGTTATTCTCCTATATGAAAATTGCTACTAGCCACACTTACCATTGAGCCTAAGAGACCCTTAAAAGGCTGATTTCGATGATAAATAATATAAATTGCCAGATTTGTGGAAATACTAAATTACAAATTGTCTATGACGGAAAAATCCGGGATGGCTCTTATGGAAATTTATCTTCATCCGATTATAAAGTTTTTCAATGTTCAAAATGCAGCGCACGATTCTTGAACCAGTTTGTTTCACCTGAGTTATACGAATCAGAGGAATATAGAAAAAATTATTGCGACTCCAAGCAATTGGAAGATTACCGGAAAGCCCACGACGAGTTGTGGAACCACAAACTGTACCGTATTGGAATTCATAATT
>CAYRIG010000350.1:0-1893 GCA_964424315.1 uncultured Dehalococcoidia bacterium
TCCATCAGGGTATACATTTTCAATCCAACCAAAGAATAAAAACAAAGCTAACGCAGGCCAAGCATCTAAATATTCAGGCCATTTATAAAAAGAAGACCTTTTCCCAAACACATGCTCGCCCCACTCAAATATCACCAAAAATGGGTTAGCAATGGCCCAAACATTTCCAATTAATGCAACTATATAACCAATGCCAATCCACCATATTATCCAGAACAATGTAGGCAGAAGATTATCCAATGCATCTGGAGAACCATAAAGACCAGTTAAAATAGCGATAAATACAATCAAGACCGCTGAAACACGGAATATTTTGGTCGTAATTTTGGCCAATAACCTAAAAGAGGCGGAGTTCCACAAATCCCATCTAGGGTAGTCAGGGTACGAACCTGTACTCCTTATAAACAACCCAATAACCACAAACGACAACGCTACCGTCATTCCAGCCCCAATAACAAAATAACTTAAAGGAATCGGCAGATCGTATCTTTCCCCGAAACCGTGAGAACTGACAGCAGGCGTTGCCATACTAGCAAACAAGATAATGAATGCGGAAGTTGTGACTAATCTAGTTAGATTATTCATAGAACACTTGTTTACAGGCTGTACTCATCATGGCCGCACTTCTAGAGTAATAAGAGTTTTCTCCTCATCTTCATGGGTTTCATGTCCTGTTTTGGGAGGATTTCCGCTCGTTATCTTGACTTTATTTTCCGTATCAATCTCCCAACGTATAGTGGCCCCAGGCTTAACAGTGACCTCCGCTGGTTCAAATATGTGATGACCATCCAATACGTTTATCACTGAAGGCCCATTATTTTCCACATCAGGTACAACTCTTATCAGTCCAACTGTGCTGTGACTCATGTGATCATGAAATGGAACAGTCCCTTCTTTCATATCAAAGGGAATGACATATTCAAAAACATCCCCTATTTGGAGGGTATCTGACTCAAATAATGCAGCATGATGAGACAAATGAGATTCTTGGCTTGAGTGATCAGCATGCATCCCCTCTGAGGAATGAGAAGTAATGACAAACCGGCCCGTCGCCCTTGCGATAAATTCCATTATAGAGGTGTCGTGGCCTACTATTTCTTTCTCTATATCATAACCATGTAAATGCACTGTTAAAGATTTATCTGAGGATATAACAAGCCTAATATTTTCTCCCTTACGTACAATGATATTTCCATCATGGTTAATTACTTCCCCTCCTTTAATCACAACAGATATTTCTCTAATATCATCTGTATTTTTCTCCATCTCTTGGGTGGAGTTCGTGCAAGCCAGTAACATCAACATTAAAATCATTGTCGGCAAAATTAATTTTTTTAACATCTAACAATCCTATATTTGTTGAAAATCATACTCGGTTTTTTCTCCTATACTCTTTGACCCATGCTCTTAATGAAAACCCAATTACCATGAGAATTAAAAGTAAAAGCCCAAAAGTTGCTATTGGTAACAACGGGTTTCGTGTAACACATTTTATCAGGAAGGTAGCTTCCCCTGCACCAGCAGACCCAAACACATTAATAGTTATCAGCCATATTCCTTCGTGTTGCACATTAACATCAAGTTCATAATAGAACGGATCCAACAGCGAGTTTTGCATTTTTTGAGATCCAATTTCTTGGCCTTCCATAGCCGGCAATGTTCCTCTCAAATTTACCTCTACGTCGGAATACCTGTCTCCCGTTGGCACATCGGCCACATATACTGCGAAATGGATTACACCTGGATAGGGAGATGGTGGGACGGTACCAACACCAATTTCATAAGGCCCTGAGAGTTCTTTTTGATAAGTTTGTACCGCTCCATTCCCTTCCAAAACAGAAAAGGATAAGGATAAAAACATTGTAAGAACCAACAGACTAGATATCGTCTTTT
>CAYRIG010000351.1:0-1861 GCA_964424315.1 uncultured Dehalococcoidia bacterium
CTTTTTGCAAAATGTCACCTATTTACTAGTCTAAGTATTATACGCGACGTTTATTCCTAAGTGTTCTCCAATATACGAACGTTAACACCATCCCCATTATCGTAATAGCTAAAATACTTCCTAAGACGTTCATTCCAGGTGCTTCTATCACAACCGGGTTGTTTATGTTTATTGTCACAGTTGCAGGATTACTTGTTTTGTAACTCTTTAAGTTTTCTAGCGGATATTGTTTTGTAGCTACTGAAATTATTCACAGAATAAGTGTTTTTGACGGTCTAGAATAATATGGCTATGTTACAATTTCGGCAATTATATATCTTTATTAAATTTAAACAACTAAAGTAAAGAATCCTTTATTTGAATTATGGAAATACGCAAAAATAAAGTTAAATACAAATTAATGAACGGTGAAATCGCTACTGTTCCTATAAGTCCTTTTGCAATAACACCAGATATTATCGAATATTTAGGGTCGTATGGTTTTGACGGTATTCAGATAGAAAATGAGCATGGAGCTATAGATTTCGCAGATATACCAGCAATGACAATGGCAGCTGATCTATGGGGAATGACATCTATTGTACGAGTTAATCTGAATTTGGAAGGTATTATTTACAGGACCCTTGATGTTGGTGCATCGGGTATCATGGTGCCTCACGTAGATACAAAAGAAGACGCTGAAAAAGTTGTAAAAGCCTCTAAGTTTCATCCTATAGGTACAAGAGGTATGTATATCAGTAGACAAGGAATAGGTGTATCTGATTATTTTTCTAAAGCAAATGATGAGACTTTGCTGGTTGTATTGATTGAAGATGTTACAGCAGTGGAAAACCTTAACAGTATATTGGAAGTCGATAACATAGATGTGTTTCATGTTCCACCGGGTGATTTAGCGCAAAGTATGGGTTTACTTGGACAACCTGAACATCCTGAAGTATTGAAAAAGATAGATGAAGCTGTTTCTAAAATTGTTGGAGCGGGTAAGGTAGCAGGGGTAAGTGCTAAAGCTTCAAATGTCGAATCTTATATTGATAAAGGTGTGACTTTTCTAACTACGACCTTTGGTTACTGGATAGAAAACGGCGCTAAAGATTTTCTAGAACGTTGCAATAAATACTAGAGTATTAGATTGGTTAATATGCACTATGACAAGATAGTTGTCGGAGCAGGTGCTGCTGGTTCAATAATAGCAGCCAGACTTTCAGAAAATCCTGACATGTCTATATTGCTAGTTGAAGCTGGCCCAGATTATCATCCAGCTGAAACTATGCCTGATTGCATCAGGTACGCATATGGTCACGATGAAAATATATGGGCTAAAGCTTTTGGTCACGATAGCGAGTTTAGCTGGAATTATTTTGCTCGTACGACTGATGAGGCGCCACCAGTTTTAGTTCCAAGAGGCAAAATAGTTGGTGGATCAAGCGCTGTTAATTCCCAGATATTTTTAAGAGGATTACCTGAAGATTACGATGATTGGTTTGACCTTGGTAATGACGAATGGTCTTACGATAAATTATTGCCGTTTTTTAAGAAAGTTGAAACCGATACTGATATAGATGATGAATTCCATGGAACTGAAGGTCCAA
Organism: uncultured Dehalococcoidia bacterium; assembly: GCA_964424315.1. GTDB lineage: Bacteria > Chloroflexota > Dehalococcoidia > Lucifugimonadales > OSU-TB39 > OSU-TB39. The sequence continues at coordinate 1,590 of CAYRIG010000351.1, forward strand.
TTCTTGTAAGACGGTTCAAAGAGAATGAATGGCACGAAGAACAACAGGCTTTTTACGAAGCTTGTCTTTTAAAAGGTTTTGATGATTGTAAAGATCATAATAACCCAAATACTACAGGAGTAGGACCGATGCCATTCAACAATTTTGCTGGTTTTCGGCAAAGCACTGCTGTAGGTTATTTAACACCTGCGCGAAACCGTGAAAATTTAAATATTCTACCAAATGTTTTAGTAAATAAAGTGGTTTTAGATGGGAAAACTGCTATTGGAGTT
>CAYRIG010000352.1:0-1820 GCA_964424315.1 uncultured Dehalococcoidia bacterium
TCACCTTATCTAGACCTTTTTAATCCCTGAAAGGGGTATTATCAAAATCAGACTGATGACCTATCCATTCACCAATTCTGAATCAAAGGGTGTTATTCACTAACCCTTGCGAACCATCCGAATTCAATTATTAGTTTCATCAATTACTGATTCCGTTTTACAATAAACAAAGCAAGAACCGATGCGACTAATGTTGGGAGAATTGTGAATCCGGGTAATTCACCAATCAGGCCTCCTTCATTTGATTCAGCAAGGTGCGCGGGAAGAGATGGTTCGTTTGTCCATTTATAATCTTCTAGAGTCGCTATCATTTGCAAACCCCCCTCTTCATAGTACTCCATTTTTACGGGCATTCCAGTAGCCGCAAGATAACCATATGACGACTCGTTAGAACCCAATTCCTCCGATTTGACTTTCAAAGTTTCATACATCATCTCACCAACATAAACGTTTGAAAGACTCTCGGCATTATAATTTGTAGTGATAGTTTTGCTTTCGATTTCTTCGTCTTCATGTTCCCATGGTTCTTCATTCATTCGAGTTTTTTCGTTAATTATAGTTTCAGATGATTCTCTCACAGCCCAATTAAAGCCAACTTGTATGGATTCAGGCTCTTCATTTTCGGCTATCGCTGTAGTTATTTCAGTGCCAATTGTTTCAACATGGGATGGTTCACCATCAATTGTGAACCACATATCCATTGTTGATACTGTTGTATCTTGTGATTGCAATCCAGAATTAACTATGGTTGATTCCATCACCATCACCACCACCATTCGGTCATTGTCAATACCGCTGTCGCTTGAAAATATCATGGTCATGTTCAATTCCCAAGTCATCAATAAAACATAACAATCAGTCCAGTCTGTCTGTAAACAAGAAGTCCCCCCATACTCCATTCTCATCCCAGAATTGCTATTTTCTTGTACATCGATTATATCCTCATCTTCCATGGACAACATTAATCCGCCCATATCTAAATCATAATTGAAATAATCCCCAGTTGACATTATGGGGTCAGTGTTATCGACAGTGAAAATTTGACTAGATTCAGAGGATGCAATGGGCGAAATCAGACAAAACATGAGTGTAATGACAATAGATATGATTCGTTTGTTCATATCTCCCCTATTTAGAGATTATATTTTATCTTTGCTACCACTTTCAGGATTCTTTTCAATGGGTATCCTTTGAAATGGTCACTATTGGACTGTCATTGGCCAATTATTTGCCTGTATGTGGATAATGATTGGCCAACGGTTGGCCAACGCTTGACATGCTATTGGCCAATAGGTCCGGCGTCCCCCATCTCAAAGGTGTCAGCCGTTTTAACTTATCAGTGTCAGCGATTACACCGTGCATCATGGAACACCATGTAGTAACTTCATATGGCTAAAGAAGACGTTGTGCTAACATGGCACAGAAGGCATACGACACAACAGAACTTACGAGCGAATGGAATACTGATAGAGAGGCAGCAATATTACGAGGGATATCTAGGAACCATTCCAAAGGTAGCCAAGATAATACTAGGAGAATTTCAGTATATGTTGCTAGTGATTTTCAAGAATTAGGAATCACCAATCCTTCTAGCATGAGAGAACAGGATTTCCATGCATGGATTGAAGGAATGAAGAAAGGGTTGTTCAGGGGTAGTTCACTTTCCGCGGGAACGATTCGCAAAAGGGTGGAAACTCTACGTGCAATGTTGAGGGCTGGTGGCAGAATAGAACAACTGGATTTTGTTAATCTTTGGAGACCTGAACATGTAGTGAAAGAAATACGGTATTGGAGCGTATCTGAACTAGAAAGCATGGATG
>CAYRIG010000353.1:0-1819 GCA_964424315.1 uncultured Dehalococcoidia bacterium
CCCTTGGTAATTATTGGAAAGAGTATGAGGCCACTTATCCAATCCTTATCGGAGGAGGAGTTGGTATTGCTCCAATATTGAATTTGCATCATCTTCTCATAAAAAAAGATGTATGCCATGTTTTAATTATGGGTGCACGCAATGAACGAGAACATTTTCTCAGACATGAGCCTGAAAAGAGGATCTATATATCAACCGATGATGGTAGTCTGGGAGTTAAAGGAAATGTTGTTGATGCTATGCAGGAGATTTATTCCAAACAGAGTCTTCCCAATAATAGCAAGATATTTTCATGCGGACCACCTCTTATGATGGAATCTGTCCGTTCTTATTCTTTGAAGAATAATCTCAAATGTGATCTTGCTCTTGAAACCATTATGGCTTGTGGAATAGGCATTTGCCAAGGATGTACCGTAGAAAGGAAGGTAGATCAACTAGATAATAGCTATCGTAATCGATTTGCTCTAGCTTGTATGGATGGGCCTATTTTCAATGCAAAGGAGATTGTTGTATGCGGATAAAAATTGGGGAGATAGATTTTACGTCTCCACTCCTCACTGCCAGTGGAACCTATGGCTATGGCCATGAAGTCCAGGATTTGGTTGAAGTAAATGAGTGGGGTGGAATTATTACTAAGTCCGTTACACGTCTCCCCCGTGAAGGAAATCCACCCCCACGTATTGAGGAGACTAGTTCCGGCATGTTAAATTCAATTGGTCTGGCAAATTTAGGTGTGGATAAATATTGTCAGGAGATTATTCCATTTCTCAATAAGTTGAAAACTAGGGTTATAATCAATATTGCAGGATCAGCCATGGAAGATTATTTAGAAACTATGGAAATCTTAGAATCTACTAACGGGAAACATGTGGGATATGAAATTAATATTTCGTGTCCTAATGTGAAAAAAGGTGGTATGGAATTTGGTGTTAGCACTAAGATGACTGAACAACTCACATTAGCCATGCGAAATCGTACTGAAAAACTTCTAATTATGAAACTGGGTCCAAACGTAACTAAGATTGAAGATATTGCTCAAGCGGCAGAAAGTGGGGGTGCAGATGCTGTGAGCGCTATCAATACAGTGGTAGGTATGGCTATTGATATAAAAACTCGAAGACCTAAATTATATACAAATTTTGGAGGACTCTCTGGACCAGCAATTAAGCCCATTGCCATTGCTAATGTACACAAAGTGTATAATTCAGTAAAAATTCCAATTATTGGAATTGGTGGAGTTGCTACAGTTAATGATGTAATTGAATTTCTCTTAGCAGGAGCATCACTTGTTCAGATTGGGACCATGTGTTACCAGAATCCGAATCTAGGACCACAACTAAATAATGAACTATCACAATATTTACAAGAAAATGGAATTAAAGATATATGTGATATTATTGGAAAGGTTAAATATTATTCTAATTAAGTTCCTTTCATATTTACTAATTAGTCTATTTTGCATTACATGTAGTGCCTCTCCTCGTTATCATAGTGGAGGTAAAAAGGTTCCATCAGTAACCAAGAAACAGAATAAGAAAAAAGAGAATAAAAGACCAACAATCAACAAATCAAAAATAAACAAATCAAAAAAAGTATATAGAGGGATTTCTTCTTATTATGGACCAAATTTCCATGGAAAGCTAACAGCAAATGGAGAAATATTTGATATGTATGGTGTAACCGCTGCTCACAAAAAGTTCCCATTTAATACCATTGTGCGAGTTACTAATGAAAACAACGGTAAATCTCATATAATCCGAATAAATGACCGGGGACCTTATGTAGGTAATCGTATACTGGATTGCAGTTATGGCGCGGC
>CAYRIG010000354.1:0-1807 GCA_964424315.1 uncultured Dehalococcoidia bacterium
TGAAATGGTATTGGAGATCGAGGATTTAGGTCTATTAACTGTTTTTGTAAAAGATGACCTGAAAAGACTGTGGGAACGTGGTATAGATGAAGAGACAGCTAAACGAGTAAAGGAAACAGCAACTGGATTCAATCCACGAAATAATCCAAAAAAATCATAAATAAAGCCATCAAAACCTAATTTTAAGATAAGCTAAGTTACGGGTTCAAGCCTATCCTTAGTTTGGACGCCTCTCAAAAATTGCAGCTACTCCCATACCTCCACCCACGCACATTGTTTCGAGTCCGTACTTAACGTCACGTCGTTTCATTTCATACAACATGGTAGTTAGTATTCTAGAACCTGTTGCTCCTACTGGATGACCTAGGGAGATGCCCGATCCATTTACATTAAATATGTCGTCAATTTCTTCTAGTGTTATACCCCAACCTTCTAAAACGGCCAATACCTGTGCTGCAAAAGCTTCGTTTAGTTCTATTAGATCCAAGTCATTAAAATTAAGCTTGGTCTTTTCAAATAATTTTTTGCATGCTTGTACAGGTCCTATTCCCATATAAGCTGGGTGAACACCTGCAGAGGCCCATCCAACTAGATAGCCCATAGGTTCTAGCGCTAATTCGTCTAATTTATCTGAAGCAACTACAAGGCATGCAGATGCTGCGTCGTTCTGACTACTAGCATTACCAGGTGTAACTTGTCCACCTTTCATTAAAGGGCGCAATTTTGCCAATATCTCAGGTGATGTGTTCGCCCTTGGACCTTCATCTTGATCAAAAATTATAGGGGCTTCTTTTCTTTGTGGTATGGAGACAGGCACAATCTCTTCCTTGAATTTGCCTTCTTTTGTCGCTGTTACTGCCTTTTGGTGGCTCCGTAGAGCATAACGATCCGAATCTTCTCTGGAAATTTCATACTGTGTGGCTACGTTTTCCGCGGTTTCGATCATACCTCCCTCGATTAATCCAAATCTGTCTTCAGGAGCGATAGTGACTCGAGCACGGTTAAGTCTATCATGAAGAGTCATAGATCCTAATCTCCCTCCCCATCTTGCATCGGTAACATAGTACTCTACATTACTCATACTCTCAGTTCCTCCAGCTATGACAACATCAGCATTCCCGGTCTGAATTAACATCGCAGCATTCAAAATTGATTGAAGCCCTGATGAGCACCTTCGGTCTAGTTGATACCCAGATGTTTCGATAGGTAATCCTGCTTTAAGAGAGCTAAGTCTGCCAATATTTGGTTCTTCACCATTTGGGTACCCTGTTCCAAGGATTACTTCATCAATCCTTTCGGCATTTAAAGAGGTTCGGTTTAAGATTTCTTTTATTACAATTGCGCCTAAATCGCTGGCAGATATATTTTTTAATGTTCCCCCGAATCCACCTACTGCTGTTCTAACCGGGGAGACTATTGCCACTTCTCTCATTCTAACGAGACTCCTTTTTCATATCAGATTATATTAAGTAACATTGGATCAACACCATTTCTATAATTAAACTGGCAAATCAATTTTGTACTGTTTTAGAATTGAGTCAATTTGATTAGCCGTATTTGGATCAGCAGGAATTAATGGTAATCTAGGCGTTAAATATAGGTAACATCCGACGGTTTTCTATGGCTGCTGCATCTGTTTGGTCATTATTTATCATTTCTATCATTGCCTTAATCTGATTACCAATAAGATGGGAGGCTACACTTACAACTCCATATCCTCCTAGCCGCATAATTTCGAATGTCTCATTATCATTCCCACTCCATACCTTAAAATTTTCTCTTGTACCTTGGATAATTCTATCAATCT
>CAYRIG010000355.1:0-1801 GCA_964424315.1 uncultured Dehalococcoidia bacterium
AAAGCCCAAATATTGTCATCTTCATCTGTAACGAAAAGATTTTTTTCATCCGCATCGAGTGTTATTGTTGCCTCCCCGACGATGGGAAATTACATTTCTCGCAATTATTCTATCCCCAACTCAAAACTGAATGTTGTTCCAAATCATGTTTTGACTGATATCTTTTGCCCAAAACCACCTAAATCATTTTCCAAAAATATCTGTTTCGTAGGCAGATTTATAGAACAGAAAAACATATTAGCGCTAGTGGAAGCGTGTGTCGGCATCGACGTAAACCTCACTCTGATTGGAAAAGGTGCGATGCGTGATGAAATTAGTAGGACTGCAGACTTATATAAGGTTAATGTCAAATTTCTGGGTGTTCTGCCACATGAGAAGTTACCAGAGCAATTGCGTCAATCGAGTATCTACGTGCACGCTACCCTATATGAGGGGAGCCCACCAAAATCTCTTCTTGAGGCCATGAGTTGTGGATTGCCTGTCATAGGGTCGACTGTTTCCGGTATAAAGGATCTAATTGAGCATGGAGAAAATGGTTGGTTATGTGGTACTTCACCCAAAGAGATTAGAGAGGCTATTTTAACTGTGATGTCAGATACAAAGCTACAAGAACGCATGGGGCGTAATGCTCGAAATTTAATACTTGAGAAGTTCGCGTTGAATAGAACTGCGCCACAGGAAATGGAATTACTAAAAGATTTCTCACGAGATGCGGAATAAAATTGATGTGCTATCTCATTAACAAGATCTTTATTAAAATTTGTGCTAGGATTTATAGAATTAATGATAAAGTCAAAGCGTAACCTTAAATATTACCGTTGTTTCTTCTGTATTTCTATGTCTCTAAAAATCGATAATTTCACTTTTCCCTGTTTAACGTAAATCCCTAATCATAGTGGCAAATAATTATAATAAAAATAATAACTTACGCATTCTCTTCATGGTCCAGGATAGCGCTTATCCACAAATGGGAGTGTTATATCTAATAGATGCGTTGAGACAAAAGGGTATAGATTCAGAAATCGTTACTTGTAAGATTTCTAGTGGAGACCTTAAGAATATTCTTTTGAATTACAAGCCAACCATGGTTGGCATGTCGGTTATGACTGCCCCTCAGGTTAGGGAATTTACAAATCATTCTATTGAAATAAAGCGCACATTCCCAAAGATACCAATCGTATGGGGCGGTGTACATTCAACTATTTTGTCTGACGAATGCGCAAAAGCAACCTATATTGATTATGTATTTTCTGGCCAAGGAGAAGAAGTATTTCCCGATCTAATTCTTGATATTGTCAATAAAACAAACCGCTATAGTAAGACCATACAAGCCTCTTCTCCGGCTCAACTTGATCGCTATAGTCCTGCTTGGGATAAGGTCGATCTGACTAAATACCTTTTCTCGGAGGGCCATTCTGTTCGGTCGCCATTAACAGAAGCTCAGACATCAGCGTTCTCAAATTTTAAAAAAATAAAAACGGACATTGAGGATAGTAGTCAAAAAGCTGATGATTCGCCCTCTCAACGAATTCTTGAAAAAATTCGTAAATGGGATGTTGGGTTATATGAGTTAGAAAGTAGGATCTTTTATTACCTGATAACTAGTAGGGGTTGCCCGTATCAGTGTACATTTTGCTCAGAACCTCTCCAGGTTATGAATGGGGATTCAGAAGGTAAATTTTTATGGAATGCACACTCCTTAGATTGGATAAAAAAACAAATAGATACTGTTCGCGAGTTACTTGCGAAAGACGGCAAAGACCTTGACGGAGTAGGCTTATGGGACGATATGTTTTGGGTG
>CAYRIG010000356.1:0-1789 GCA_964424315.1 uncultured Dehalococcoidia bacterium
TTTGAAGAAAATCAGATATGGTCTCGACCATAGCACTTCAAAACACTTAAAAATGAGTAACTTAAAACTTTTCCATTGCCCATTATGTAAATCTAATAACAATGAATTTATATCGTCTTATCTAGGATCCTTTCTCTCTTGTAAAGAATTACGACAGTGTCAATCTTGTGAACTCATTTTTGCTAACAAACTACCATCAAAGTCGGAACTCGATGAATATTATTCAACGGGACTTTACTATGATAAGCTGTCCAATCCGTATAATCCTAATTTTATGAATTTCTCGTTAAAACTTTCTATATCTCGATTAAATCTTATTCATTCGAAGATAAATTTAACCGAAAAGCTGAAGGTTGTTGATATAGGAGCGGGAAATGCACAATTTGGGGTTGCATTAAATGAAGGATTTTCTGTTTCTGATTATGATGCTGTTGAACCGGAAGTAGAGGTAAGAAACAATTATGGAAATTGGGTTAACAACCAGTTTTCCGATATCAGAGAGTTAAAGATTGGCCACTATGATTTGGCGGTCATGAACCAGGTCCTTGAGCATGTCTCTAAGCCGCTTATTTTTATGCAGTCGGTTAAAAATACGGTCAAACAAGGTGGGTTCATTTATATTGATGTTCCTTATAGAGATTTTTTATTCAAACCTTCGGTTGAGCCCCACTTACTATTTTGGAATAAAAAAAGTTTATTTACGTTGCTTGCAACAATGGGTTTTGCGATTATCTTCTGCGATACTGCGGGGATGCTACATAAACAAGCAAAAATATTTTTCAACCAGAAATCCATCATGAAAAAAGCCAGAAATCCTTGGTTATATAAGGAGAAGATAAACCGTTTAATGAAGATAAATGGCTTCCCCCAGATTTTTGATACTTTCCAACAATTTCAAGCCGATCAATATGGTGGTAACCGTCAGTGGCTACGTTGTATAGCAAGGAAAGTAGTCTTATAATTACAGAATGATGAATGATATATCAAATTCTTTGCATATTGCTTTGGACGTAGTTAAAGAAGGAGCGTCTGTTTTTACCAACAACATTATCCTGAATGCTGCCAGGGGAGGACTAATTGATGAGGATGCTTTAGAAAAATCATTGAATTCTGGTCAGGTTGCAGGGGCGTGGCTGGATACTTTTGAGAAGGAACCTTACACTGGAAATTTGTCGAAATATAATCAGGTTATACTTACACCACATATTGGGTCATATTCGATTGAAGGGCGAAGACAAATGGAACTTGATAGTGTGAATAATTTGTTACACGGATTCGGACAAAATAGTAAACTTCAATAATATGTATTCAGGCAAAGACCTCGCCATAATCATCCCCACCAAAGATCGACCGGTGCAGGTGGAAAGGCATTTGCAAAGCCTTGTAGATCAAAACTGTGAACTGGGCCGTGTTATTGTGGTGGCATCGGGGCAGGATATTAAAAATATTGTTTTAGGTTTTGCAGATAGTTTGCCTGTCAAATACTATTATAGTGAGCCGGGGCAAATTCGCCAGCGTAATTTGGGAATTTTAAAGTTGGATGAGAAAATAAAACTTGTTGCATCGATGGATGATGATATTACATATGAGTCGGATGCTATTAATTCAATGATTTCATTTTGGAATACAACGAATGCTAAAACCGCAGGAGTTGGGTTCAACATTATTGAAACAGAAGGCCATCGTTACAGCTGGATTAAAGGTCTAATTGGATTTGATTCTCCAGAAGAAGGGATAATATTAAATAATGGATCAAATCTTTCCCTACGTAATATTGATCAAACCATAT
>CAYRIG010000357.1:0-1772 GCA_964424315.1 uncultured Dehalococcoidia bacterium
ATTTATTAATCCAATCTTGAGTTTTTTATCTGTTATTTCCATTCATTTTGCGTTGCACCATCAAGTTAAACACGAAGAATAAGACAGTCTCAACTTATTTTACATCAAACACGATGCATGCGTTTTCCAATTGTTCTTCTTTGATTGCCAGCAATTTTTTGATCTTCGACGTGATATCTTCCAGTAAGTCACCTGGTAAATAAACCATTTTCAAAGCATGAAGAATCAAATTAATTGCATTGTCGGTTACAATTGCTGGCATAATCTTCGTCATTATTTTCTTAGCCTAATATTTTGCCCTCCCTTTGCAATGTAGTTATGGATTTCCTTTGAGTATGTTCTTCCAATCGCCATCTTCATAGCTGAACTCCTCAAACACTGTTATTAGCTGCTATGGGGCTCTAGGCGTATTCCCTGAATAGCACCAAAGATTAAGAATATCCAGGTGTTTTGCGTACTATGGTTACGAATCAGGGTCGCCTAATTAGGTGACAGACCATGTTGGGTTATGACATTTGTGGTCGCTGATATAATCTGCAAATTCTGCACAGACCCTTTGAGATTCTTTGATGAATATCTCTTATTTGCTTTTGTTCTTTTTGGATTACCAGTAAATTACTGATCCGTCATCAACACCATGCGTTCCGTAGTTAACATGGAAATATCGATGATGTTTTACAAAGCAGTTCAAAATGGACTTAAAATGATTGTCACCGATACCCATAGAGGTTGTCACAAACAGACAACCATCTGGAAGTATCTTTATAATCCATGGATGCTTGGCTAGAAAAATTAAAATAAACAACATTAATTTTACCAAACTGGTACTCCTAATCATTTAGTACGAGTTATCTAAATCTCTCAGCACTCTTTTGCTTGTTTTTGCCTCTTGCCATCAGCGATAGTTTGCCAATTTGCATAAAATCTAGATCCTTCGGTGGATTACGTATAATCTTCTAATAGGCATCTTCTAGATCCTCCACTCTGTCTATCACTTCCATTATTTCCCGACGATTATTCCTTCCAACATTTGATTATGATTAGCCTTGCCTCGGTCGTTTAGGTTTCTCTGGATACTCTTCTTTTTCCTCTTCAGCCTAACCCATTTATTACTCTACTTTCAATTTTGCTTCCTTCATGTACCAGCATCGATCATGATTCACGTCATGTGCTGCAAACGGGCTACTATTCCACATATACAATTTTACTGGATTTTGGCCACACAAATAAAGGAGATTTCCTCGGTGTTTAATATACACGATTTTTTTCTCGTATTTGAGAAAGAATTGTTATTTCTGCGGATTGGTTAGTGCTTGGAGCCAAACCACTGCCCCGGGGTGAGCTGGATATGAATATGTCATATATTGACCATTCGATGCATTGAATATTTTCACACAGTCATTTCCCCCGTCATAAAACCCCCATACTTGTGAAATTGACTCATTCGCTTTCGACATCGTTAATTGGTTACCACCAAAAAAGTCCATATTTAGGCTTGTATCTTTTGTGTGACTCAATCTGTAAAACTTGAGTTTCCCATTTCTGACCATTATCGATAAGTCTGATGGAAGTTTGTAACTATGGGGTTAAGAAGTTTTTCCTGATGTAACAAGCATCCCTTTGATAATAAATTTACCTGAACCTGCCGGGGTTTCCACCAACTTCACCGCTTCTCCTTATTTCTTTGATTCCATTTGAATATTTATATTAAATTTGAATTTGAAATTGAAAATTAACAATTTACTGAATATCTTTTAATTTTATAAATTATT
>CAYRIG010000358.1:0-1760 GCA_964424315.1 uncultured Dehalococcoidia bacterium
ATCCCAATAATATTCGCATCATCTATAATAATATTACCAGCAACAGTAGCTAGCTACTTTAGAGACCCAATGAGTGAATCGTTCTTCGCTAAAGCAGCTCGGTTTTTATCAAATGCCCTTTCTCCCAGTAATGGATTCGGGGGAAGTTTCCCTGAAGAATTCCCATGGTATTGGATTGCACTATTTTTTCTAGTTCTGTTATTCACCTTTTTTTACACTATCATTACTTTCCAACAACAGAATCTGGCTGAAAACTTGCAACGTAACAGTGGTTTCATACCTGGTATAAGACCCGGAAGACCTACACAAGAATATCTAACTAAAGTAGTTACCAGAATAACATTAGGAGGAGGCATTTTCTTAGGTATAGTAGCCGTTTTGCCATTCTTTGTAACAATAATCACAGATGTGCGAGCATTGACTCTTAGTTCGGTAAGTTTATTAATAATGGTTGGTGTTGTCCTTGATAGTATGCGTCAACTTGAAGCACAACTACTCATGCGTAACTATGAGGGATTCTTATAATCGGTTTTACTACTACATACTAAAAACGGAGTATTTATTTGAAAATAATTTTGATGGGCCCACCTGGGGCTGGAAAAGGAACCCAAGGGAATTGGATAAGCAATTTTCTTAATATACCAAAGGTTTCATCTGGTGATCTATTCAGACAACACCAGAATAATCAAACCGAACTGGGACGGTTAGCTTCAACCTATATGCAAGAGGGCAAGTTGGTGCCGGACAAAATAACAGTAGCGATGGTTATGGAATGGATCGACAATAACAAAAATTCTCAGGGTTTTATTTTAGATGGTTATCCAAGAACTTTGCCTCAAGCAGAGGCCTTAGATATCTCATTAACTAACGATGGAATGGGAAACTTGAATAAAGCAATTAATGTTAGTGTTCCTGAAGACATACTAATATCTAGACTTTCCGGAAGACTAGTCTGCAATAATTGCGATCAAATTTATAATATCAAACATGCGCCTCCTAAAAATGCGGGGGTTTGTGATAATTGCAATCAAGAATTGCAATCAAGAGATGATGATAAAATAGAAGCTATAGAAAAACGAATTCAAGTTTATTTTGAATCCACTGCTCCATTAATTTCCTATTACGAATCCACAAATATTCTTGTTCAGGTAGATGGAAATAATTCAATTGAGATTGTCACAGAACAATTAAAATCAATTTTATCAAATTAATCTACAAGATTAATCTCGAGTTAAAAGAAGGACAAATTGTCAACCGAAATTCACAGAGGAATAACAATCAAATCAGAAAATGAGATAAGTCAAATGCGCCAAGCTGGCAAAATTGTAGCAATGACTCAAATTGCTTTAGCAAATGCCATACGGGTAGGAATATCAACTCTTGAATTGGACAAAATTGCAGAAAATGAGATTCGAGCAAAGGGTGCTACACCTTCTTTTAAGGGATATATGGGATTTCCTTCATCTATATGTACATCAATTAATAATGAAATTGTTCATGGCATTCCATCCAAAAGGAAAATACAAAATGGAGATATTGTGAGTATAGATGTGGGCGCAATATATAATGGATTTCATAGTGATAGTGCTTTTACTATTGGCATCGGGAATATAACTGATAAAGCCAAAAAGCTTATCTCTGACACAAAAAGTGCATTACAAATTGGTATTGAATCTGCAAAAAATTCTGCCCGCGTAGGAGATATAGGTTTTTCAATACAAGAATATGGCGAGAAAAGCTGTTATGGGATTGTAAAACAG
>CAYRIG010000359.1:0-1751 GCA_964424315.1 uncultured Dehalococcoidia bacterium
AGATCAGGGTGATTTAGTGAAAGTTTGTTTCCTATGTCATAGGAAATATGGAAATAAATTTGATGAAGAAAAGAATGATAATGAGATAAAATGTTCATACAGAGCTAAGGATATTTTGGGTTATCAGGAGATTGAACATCTCGATTTAGAGGATGAGCGATTGGATATCGCAATACATCTGGTTATTGAGCCATTAACACAAGTAGCAGTAAAGTTTGCTCCTGATGTGGTGTATATTCCTTCTTTTGCAGACAACAATCAAGATCATCGTTCAGCATTCGAAGCTTGTATGGTTGTTTTTCGCCCCTTTGCTATGAATTATAGGTTATTAGCAGCTTACGAGGTACATTCATCTACAGACCAATCACCTGCTGTAGATCCATTCAATTTTAGACCTAATTTGTATGTAGATATTTTTAGATTTCTAAAAAATAAGATCAAAGCAATGGAAACATATAATACTGAAAGAAGAGACTGGCCTCACCCACGTTCGGCAAAAGCCATCGAGGTTATGGCAAACAAGAGAGGTATGGAAGTGAATTTAGATTCTTGTGAATCATTAATAATATTGCGTCAACGAGCATAGGCTAGATTAGAGAATATTGATAAAAAAATCATAGAAAATAAAAGTTAACTCTATAATATAATCCTATTTATGGTTGAAAAAATTTATTTTTATATTCTTAACAAAGTTCGTGAATCATACTGGATTACGTTGATGATATTTAAATTGAAAATCAAGAGAAAGAAACTCGCACTAAATTGGGATATGACAACAATTGTTATGAAAAAAGCCATTGATCAATATATCCTGGATGCAAATAAAGAGATATTTGAGATGGGAGTAGGGCATACTGCCATTATTGCACAATATATCAAGAAATTTTATCCAACAAATACCGTAAGTGGTTGTGATATTTATGATGAATTTGTTGAAAATGCTTTATATAATGCTGCAATAAATAATTTGGATATCAATATTAGGCGAAGCGATCTTTACGAAAATGTTGAAGGCCATTTTGATTACCTCTTGTTTAACCCTCCTTACATGCCCTTGCAAGAAGAAGAAATAGAATTCCCGATTAGTGGATATTCAGGAAGTGATGGAATGGATGCCACTCGTTCATTTTTAAGTCAATCTAAAATATATTTAAAAGATAATGGCATGATTTTTTTAGGAATCAATTGTTATTATGTCCCTTACAACAAACAAGTATCTATAATTAAGTCTTATGGTTATTCTATAAAAGAAGTGATCAGTAGAAAATTCAATACTTCAAAGGTTTTTGTATTAAAATTATAATATTTCATCCAAGTGTGTATAAGTGCTAGGTTAAATTTTTGAGTTATTATTCTTCAGTGGATTTCTTTTTCTATATAAAAAATGAGTGATTTTCAGTTAATTAATCAAATTAATCTTTATAACGAAGTGGGGTATTAATGAAAAGTATGGTAACTGGTGGCTCAGGGTTTATTGGTTCACATGTAGTTGATAAATTAGTTGATCTTGGACATGAAGTTGTCGTTTTAGATCATAGAATTAGGCCAAAAAGAGATGACGTTGAATTTAGAGATGTTGATATAATTGACTTTTCATCTGTATTAGATGCAACTAGTGACATTGATTATATATTCCATTTAGCGGCTATGTCTAATGTAAACCATGTATTTGAAAAGCCTGTCTATTCTGTTGAACTCAATATTTCTGGTACAGTAAATATATTGGAAGCCGCTAGAAAGAACAAGTGTAA
>CAYRIG010000360.1:0-1738 GCA_964424315.1 uncultured Dehalococcoidia bacterium
ATACAGAATGGAACTATATTAAAGTGATGCAAAAAGATTTCGAAGGGCTTAGGCCTTCAAATATTGGAGAATTGACTATTGCTTTATTTAAACAGCAGGAAAAAATGATTCTTGAATAAGCAAAGTTAAAGAGTATATGATAAGACAAGTTCAAAATTCACAGGAAAGTTTATTTAATACATCCGTAGATAAATTATTAAAGCAATATAAAATAACACCTGCTATTGTAACCGAGTGGCATAAGTCGGGCTATTTAAGTTTTGACCCATTAGTGTATGATGAGCTAAATGAAGGACAAGAAATTGAATTTCATTTTATTGGTTCACTATTTAAATCTGGGTTATCACTTATATCGGTTGAAACTTTATTAGCAAGATTAGAAAAACCCTATTGTTATGATTTGCAATCAGTATATTTTGATTTCCTGAAAAATGACTGGGAGGACCAATTGAGAATACCAGAAGTTGAAGAACAAATTGAAGAATTAATTGAGAATGAGGAGAATGATGTTTTGCTTGAGATAAAAAACCGGATAGAAGAATATCTTGATGGATTAGATGAAAATGAAGAATGAGAATAAAACATAGGTTATATTGCATCTCGGTTTAGTTGTAATGATGCACCTAGGCTGATTTAAATTCACAGCTTATTGAATTAAAATTGGAAGAAAGATTTAATAAAATACAATCACAAGTATCTCAAAAAAGTGAAACTCCTATAAAATAAAATCTTCTATCTCTGTAGTTAATAAAGGAGCATAGTGTCGTTCGGTAGTGGTGACAGATGAGTGACCAAGAAGCTTGCTGACTTCATAGATTGGTCTACCTTGCTTAATTAGGTTGTACCCAAAAGTTCGCCTTAAATCATGCATTCTGGCATTGGTTAATCCAAGCCTCTTTCTATTTCGAGACCAAGTTAACTGTACATAATTAACAGTATAATCCCACAGCTTTACATCTGTTAATATTTTTTGTGCCTGCTTATTGAGCTTTACTAAGCGTCTTCCTGCTTTACCAAATACAACAATATAATCGGGAAATATATTTTCCTTTGATATACGACGTATTTCGCCGCTCCTGGCACCACTGTAGTAGGCAAATTGAACAAACAAATTGAAATGTTTTGGGGTGATTTTTTCAAACATTAGTTTTAATTCGTCCTTTGTAAACACCCTTGTTCTGGCCTCGTAATTGTTCCCCCCGGGTATTGGGTCATATGAAGAAATCAATTTGTTTCTATATCCCCATCGATTACACCCATTTAAGACTCTAATCGCCATAGCCCTTGTGGTTTGATTTTCGGGAAAACCTTTTTTCAAATAATCATGAAGTAATCTGGTATTAAGTATTTTAGTACTAGGCCGCCATCCGTGGTCATAAGCCAAATATCTTTCAACGAGTTCTTTGAGAGGGATTTCTTGTGATGATTTTCCATTAATCAGTTCATTTAGAATTTGTTTTTCAAATTCCGGTCTGATTGCCTTAGCAACATAATATTCTCTAGTGCGAAGGCTTCTAACTATCCTTTTACGGTGGAATTGAACGGCAAGGTAATAAGTGCCGTCTTTTTTGTATAAACTCGACATAGGTACTCCCTTTTTGGTGCTACCTATGTGCTACTTGAGTAGAGCAGAGGACTTAAATTCGCGAAGCTTGTGAACTTCGTCACCGACGAAGTTCGCATTTGTGGCTCGGGCCGGAATCGAACCAGCGACACAAGGATTTTCAGTCCTCTGCTC
>CAYRIG010000361.1:0-1727 GCA_964424315.1 uncultured Dehalococcoidia bacterium
GAACTTTATTTAAAATCAATATCAAAATTAAATATTTTTGGTATAAACGCAGTAGAATGGAAAAGCAATGATCTATTAACTAATCCAAGGGGTTTTATTGGTGTTAATACCAATAATGAAAATATTTTTTTAACAAGGCATCAATATAAACATATTTGGTGTTGCTCAATAAACGAGACAAAAATGTATAAACTTATTAATAGCAATGTTGAGCTTTTCGAAAAACAAAGTAATTATTTGCATATTGCAAAAACAGCCGATTATATTTTTGGTATTAAATGGAATGAAATTGTAAAAATGGATACCTTATTCAATTTAATAACAACCAAGAGTTTTATTTTTGGGTGGGTTGATTTCGTCCAATCTTTTGAAATAAATAGTCTTTTATTTTTGAACACTGAGTCTAACGTTTATACCATTGATCAAAATACATTATCAGTAGAAAAAGTGGCTTTGCCCGCAAAGCTAGATAATGCATATGGTATAAATACTTATAAAAGTAAGAGTGGGGTCTATATTTATGTTGGAAGTAAGAATTATTTTGGGCATAGTGTTGATCTCGTTTCTTGGGAAGAAATCTCATTGCCAACTGGATACTCTACAGAATATCCAAAATTAAGTGCAACAAATATTGATCAGGACTTTATTATCGCTGGTATTTACGTTAATCCACAATCATATAGAGTTATAGAAGATGATGAAAAATTGATTTTTAAGTACAGATATCCCTTTGGTTGGAAAGTATATGATAATGTTTTTGGTGGAGTTCATAACGAAATTACTTTTTTTAAAACAAACAATTCACAAAAAAACGATTTAAATCACTTTGTGGTCTTGGACAATGTTATTTACAAAAATATTCCGAATCATAACCCTCGATTTACAAATGAAATTTCTGATTTTTCTATTAAGGAAGATGATTCAACTGAAATAATCTTATATGCGGAAGATGAAGATTATGACTATCTGTCGTATTTTGTATCAAGTATAAACGACTCTGTAGAAATATATTTTGAGAATGACACCCTAAACTTATTACCTGATACTAATTGGAGTGGCTCAATCCCGATCACAGTTTTTGTCTCGGATGGAATTGCTACTGATTCAACTACATTTAAGCTAACAGTAACACCAGTCAATGATGCTCCCACGGCTTTTGAATGGGTGAGTAGCGCTTTAGACACAATCAATATCACTCAATCAAATCTTGCTGACACTTATACTCTTCAATGGGATGCCAGCACTGATGCTGCTGATGGTGACTCAATTAATTATCTCGTCTACGCTAAAATAGGCGTTAACCCAGCAGAAGAGATATACGATACAACCGTCACTACCCTACCTCTTACCTATCAGGAGTTTTTAGAGAATGTATTTGAACCTTTTCCCATGTTACCAAGAGTAACAGTCAAGTTTAGTGTAGTAGCTACAGATGGAATAGACACCGTAAATGTAACGGGAGATGACAGGGTTCTGTTTGTGAATCGTTATGAATACCTATCAACTGAAGGTGAAGGAGTGCCAGTAGAGTTTGCCTTACATGAGAACTACCCTAACCCCTTCAATCCAACCACAACACTCCGCTTTGACCTACCAGAGATAAGTGATATTACCTTAACCATCTACAATATGCTGGGGCAGAGAGTGAGGACTTTTAACATGCAAAGCACACCCGCAGGCTATCACTCAATTACTTGGGATGCTACCAATGATTTGAATCAGCAGGT
>CAYRIG010000362.1:0-1726 GCA_964424315.1 uncultured Dehalococcoidia bacterium
TACTGAAACATCGCACAAGCCTTTGCCTAAATATATATTAGGATTCTATGACATCCTAAAGAAATCCAAAACGAATCAAGTCAAGATTAAATTTGGATCAGAAAAAATATTTGCTTTGATGTACACCGGGGGTACAACCGGAAAATCGAAAGGGGTTATTCATACACACCAAACTTGGACCAGCATAGCAACAGGCCACATGTTGGAGGACGATATGAATGATGGATGTATAACATTACATGCAGCAGGCCTACCTCATGCTACAGGTTTTTTTGTTTTGCCAACAATGTTAAAAGGTGGCACCAATGTAATACTTAATAAATTTGATCCAAAAAACTTTTACAGTGCCGTTGAAAAAGAACGGGTAACCCATGTTTTTCTAGCTCCTACAATGATATACATGCTTTTGGATTATCCTGAAAAAGAGAACTATGACATTTCAAGTCTTCGTTGTCTCCTTTATGGAGGGGCGCCATTCCATACTGAACGATTAAAGGAAGCAATGGATTTTTTCGGACCATGCCTTAAGGGTGGATATGCTCAAATGGAAGCTGCAAATATGATTTGTAGATTAACCCAGAAAGAGCATATAAAGACAGGGTCAGACAATTTAGAACGATTGGCCTCATGCGGAAGACCAGTCAATATGGTTAAACTTAGAATAGTGGACAATTCAGACAAAGATGTTAAACAAGGTGAAACTGGAGAAATTATTGTTCAAGGACCCCATGTAATGAAGGGTTACTGGAATAATGAAGCAGAAACCTCAGAGACATTACGTAATGGATGGCTACACACTGGAGATCTTGGGAAAATGGATAAAGATGGCTATATATATATCATGGATAGGAAAAAAGATATGATAATTAGTGGTGGCCTAAACGTTTATTCAAGAAATGTTGAAGATACTTTATGCGAGCACCCTAAAGTAGTTCAAGCTGCTGTAATCGGCTTACCAGATCCAAAATGGGGTGAGCGTGTTACGGGTGTAGTAGTCTTACAAAATGAGGCAAAAGTAACACCTGAGGAAATAATAGGATTTTGCAAAAGAATGTTAACCGACTATAAGTGCCCTAAACAAATAGAAATAATTGAAGAAATGCCATTAACTCCAGTAGGTAAAATAGATAAAAAACAACTCAGGACAAGGTTCAAGATTTAGATGAATCTACGGACTTAGTTAACTTCAGATAATGAGCTTTACTTCTAAATACCACTGGTTCAATTCAGATATTCTGTTAGAATACGAATTGGTATGTTTGAAATGCAGTTGTCAAAATAAAAATGGAGTTGTGTGATTCATGAAATTGATTATTTTAGTGATAGCTCTCATTTTTATAGGATGTAGTAACAGCGACCTAGCTAATGTTGATAACTCAAACCAACCTTCAATAATAACCCAGAAATCAGTCACACAGTCCAATCCTGAAATTAAGAAAGGTACTCCTATAGTAACCAATTCAACAGAAATTAAAGCTACCAAATCTCAGCCTGAAGTCACAATAGCACAAGGCAAGTTAAATAATAGTGAAAACAATAAAACCCCTGCTCAAAACTTAATTCCTATACCTACCCAATCAATTGAAAATAAATCAAGTAATCAGCGTTTTCTAATATCTATTAGCGGATGTCTTATTCGAATCCTTGGCGAAGCTCGAGCTAATCAGATTATAAACGACAACCAGAGACCAACAGAAACAGAATCCTCGATAATAACTGATTGCTC
>CAYRIG010000363.1:0-1722 GCA_964424315.1 uncultured Dehalococcoidia bacterium
ATACAATACCTGCTGCATAAACTTGTGCAGGTTTTAATAAACCCTCAGGTAGAACGCCAGAACCCCCACTCATTTTTGTCCTTTGAGTAACTGTATCTATTTTCCGTTTAAAATCCCAATAATCATTAAGCAAATCAACACTTGCATGGAGAGCAAGTACACCACTCATTGTTAATGCCGCATCAAATATTGTTATATTTCCAGTATGCCACCATGTAATTGCTAGGCCTACGGATACTGCTATCACTGATGCTAATAAAAAACGGATGCGAATTACACGTAGCCAGACAGAAATCATTATACTAAAGATTCAGTACTTACACTAATTGGTTTTCTTCCCATAAATCCAGCGTCCTTTTCATGCCAAAACTTGATCTCTGTCTCTCCTTCTTTCCAGCAAAGCCAAATTTCTTCATTGAAGCGTCTTGCAGGAAAATCAAGTAACCCCTGCTCAAGTCCCTTCAGCATAACACCTGTACTTTCAAGATCCTCTATTGATTGATAAAATTTGGAAACAACAGAGTTTAATTTTTGCTTCAAAGTGGCATATTCCGCTAAAGAATCAGTTGTTGATACAGTTGTAGATAATTCCTGCTCCGCCTGAATAATCTCATCCTTTAGTTTTTTTGTATAGTTAAATTTCTCAATTACTTTGGGAAGAATTTTGTTTGCCTCACTAATGGTAAAGTATGATGTCAATAATCAAGATTAAAACATGAATAATTTAAAGCATGAACAATTTACCGTTTAAAGTCGTCTTTACCTACCCATCCATCATTCTTGTCAGGTTTTGACTGTGGTTCAGGTGGAGGTGGTTCCCTGTATTCTGATGGCTCTGGTATTTGTTCACTAGTGAAAAATTGTCCTGCATAATCTTTTTCAGCTGGTTCTGGTTCTAAGCCAGTATTTTTTTGTCTATACTTCCTTAAAATACGCGGAATTATTCTTACCAACGGAATCATGAAAAAGATAAGATATATCCACATGCCCCCGGTAGGATCACCTTCCATAATTAATCACAAACTATGTACCTATTTCTTCTTTATGAAATGACTTGGTATGACAATTTTATCATGAATTATTCATATGATCAAATAGTTTTTTGTGTAATTATTCGAGTATTTTAACGAAAAACGGCACGACTTGAACGAATCTCTACTGATTAATTTATTATTGCCCCGCTAGATTTCAAATCATCTAGATTCTGACCACGTAAATTCGCCCCACGTAAATCTGCATCACTCAAATCCGCATCATTCAAATCCGCATCATGTAAATTCGCGTAACGCAAATCCGCCCTAATCAAATACGCACCACACAAATCCATACCACTCAAATCAGCATAACTCAAATCGTCTTTTTGTTTTTCTACTGCTTTTTTATCAGGAAATCTTTCCTTGTCCATAATACCAATATCACAGATTATGTATCCTAGAATATGAGCTTGATCAAAAAATATCGCATAATCATGCGTGATTGTATAATGTCATTCATAAATATCATTGAGTGAAAGGATGGTTATGTCAAATAAGATAAAATGTTCTCACATTTTGGTACAGAAGCAAAGTGAAGCGCTAAATGTATTAGAAAGAATCAAGAAGGGTGAAAAATTTGGAAAGATAGCAAGAGAACTTTCTCTTGATTCGGGAAGTGCAAAAAGAGATGGCAATTTGGGCTATTTTGGAAGAGGAAAAATGGTTAAAGAATTTGAAAATACTGCTT
>CAYRIG010000364.1:0-1722 GCA_964424315.1 uncultured Dehalococcoidia bacterium
TTGCTAAACTCCATGGGGCATTCAAATATTCTGGGTCGAGTAACCCTCCTATACTCTGACCGAAATAGGCAAATGACACCCATAATAGCCAAAGTGCAAGGAGGAAATCAGGAACAGCTAGCCCCAGAAAACCAATAAACGTAAACACATAGTCTTCCGGACTGTTTTGCCTCACTGCCGTGTAAATACCTATTGGCACAGCGAGTCCCCAAGCCAGTATTGCTGTAGTAGTGGCTAATATAACTGTCAGCAGCAGTCTTTCACCTACAACTTCAGTAACAGGTTTTACAAATTCCAGTGAATTCCCAAGATCACCATGAAACATCCTCCATATCCACTTAGCATACCTGACATACGTTGGTTTATTTAATCCATATTGGTCTCGTAGTACCCTCTCCATCTCCTCAGTATTCATCAGGCCCATAGATTGACTACTTCCAGCCTTGCCACTAGCACCAACTAATTCCAATATGTAAACATCTATAAAATCTCCTGGGGGCAACTCGATAATAACCCACGATATCATCGATAAAATCCATAAGGTTAAGACGCTTAACATAAATCTTCTGAATATAAAAGATCCCACTATTTCACCTTAATTTTATCTAAATTCAGTATTAATCAATCTGAATTCCACATGCATATGCTAATGAATTGAGGTTACTTTACTACATTGGCGATCTGTGTTTCAAGATTTCACTTTTTCACAACCATATCCAACGAGAGCAATTTGTATAAGAGAGCTTTTCTAATTTGCAGGAATCACTCCAGCCCTAATTCAAGCAAACGTTTGGCTATCCCTTTGATCTGTGGATTATCATTCGCCATAAGTACATCACCATACAATTTATCATCATCAACATTTTTCCTTTCCCGGGCACCGGATAGATTTGCATTGTACATTTGTTTCACTTGAATCATTTGTTCTTCAGTAGTAGGATTTGCCCCATAACTTAAGGCAAGCTGCCTACGACCCACGTGTCCGCCAAAAGACGCATGAAATAGGTTTTGGTGGAAAAAGATTAAGTCCCCTGGCATAGTCTCCAGAGCAACACAAGGCACATCTTTTCCAACTAAACCAAAAGATAAATCACCTGAATCATTAGTCCCAGGTAGCATCTTGTCCGCACTGTCATTTTTTGACTTTCGCCATCTTTCGAGAGGCATCAAATCCGCGTGGAACGGTAATTTATGAGAGCCTGGTATTACTCGTAAACATCCAGTGTCTTTATTAACAGGATCTAAATACAATGCCACTTTGATTAGTGGCCATGTCAGGTCATGCCTATCGGGGTGCCATTGTGTATCTCCCACCCAGAAATTACCATCTGAAGCTGTCCAAATGAATCCTGGGCCAAAAAGTTTACTGATAGATCCATATATTCGTTCATCCACGACCAAATCAACCAAATCGGGATTTCTTTCCACCATACCGAAAATTGATTGCCTCTCCTTTCCATCAAAGGGACGTCCATTTCTATCATCCGACATTCCATTTTCAAAGACGATGGTAATATCTTCCATTTCATCCTTGGTAAAGACCTTCTTTACAACAAGAAATCCAAATGTTTCAAAATGAAGAATTTGTTCAGATGTCAACATAGTAAAATATCCTATTATCTAAATGAAATCCTTGATTCACTAATAATCAATTTTAGGGTTTTGGTAGCGGGGGCCGGACTCGAACCGGCGACCTTTGGGTTATGAGCCCAACGAGCTGCC
>CAYRIG010000365.1:0-1721 GCA_964424315.1 uncultured Dehalococcoidia bacterium
AGTTCCTACACTAATAGTGGCTACGATTTGTCTCATCATAGGTTTTGTGACCAAAAACTTTGAGATTGAGTATGTCTATGCTCATAGCAACCAAGCTATGGAACCTATATATACATGGGTAGCCTTCTATGGAGGTAATGAAGGCTCATTATTATTTATTGCTCTAATGTTATCTGTTATGAGTGCAATAGCCATGCTATGTAGTCCACGCAGTATAGATAATATTCGTCCTTATGTTATATCGGTCTTAATGGCGGTTCAGCTGTTTTTTTTGAGTGTAATAATACTCCTGGCAAATCCTTTTACTAAAATGCTATTTATTCCAGAAGATGGTCAGGGTCTAAACCCTCTACTAACCCACCCAGGGATGTTTATACATCCACCTATGCTAATGACTGGACTAATTGCTGCAACCGTCCCATTTGCATTTGGAATCGGTGCACTAATTGCTGGTAAAACTGGAGATGAGTGGGTGGATTCTGGCAGAATATGGGGCATTGTATCGTGGGCTATCTTGGGAATAGGGCTATTACTTGGAGCATGGTGGGCTTATACCATTCTTGGCTGGGGTGGATACTGGGGGTGGGATCCAATTGAAAATGCAGGTTTAATGCCTTGGCTTGGCTTGACTGCCTTCATACATTCCATAATGGTCCAAAAACGTAGAGGAATGTTCAGAATGTGGAATATTGTCCTAATAATAGTTACTTTTGGACTAGCTCAGTTTGGAATGTTCCTTAACAGAGGAGGTCCAGTTGTTTCTGTTCATTCATTTGCTGCTTCTTCCCTGGGATGGGTATTCCTAGCTTTCATGGCTTTTACCATGATTTTTTCATTCAGCCTATTCTTCTTCAGATATAATAAGCTCAAGGCGGATCGGAGTATAGAATCTCCATTATCTAGGGAGGTAGCATTCTTAATAAATAACTTACTGCTCTTACTTATCGCGTTCATTACTATGTGGGGAGCAATATTCCCATTAATAACTCAGGTATTCAAAAATCAGACCGTTTCAATAGGAGCTCCATTCTACAATCAGGTTAATGGCCCCTTATTTCTCGTCCTGATTTTCTTGATGGGAATTGCGCCTCTTTTACCTTGGCGTAAAACAGCTTTATCAGACATAAAGTATGCCTTGCTCTTCCCTGCAACCTCAGCCGTATTGTTTATGCTTATTCTGTTTATTATTGGAGTACATCAATTTTATCCTCTAATCGCGTTTGGCTTATGTAGTATGGTATTTTTTTCAATAAGTCGAGAATGGTACAAAGGTACTAGGCTTCGTGCAAAGCGAACTAGGAATATTTTTAAAGCGTTTGTTAATCTTATTGCTTCTAATAGACCAAGATACGGTGGCTATATTGTTCACATAGCAATCATATTTTTAGCTTTCGGTGTAGCAGGTTCATCTTTTTACAAAATACAGGAGGATATAATTTTAGCTCCTGGAGAGTCAGTTGCTATTGCAGATTATGATGTGAAATATGTAGATTCTAGGATAATTCAAAAATCTGATCACACCCAATATCTAGCTGATCTAGCAATATATAAAAATTCTAAGGAAATATCAAAGATGACAGCTTGGAGAGCATATTATCCAGACTTCCGCATGGCTTCAACGAAAGCTGCCATAAGATCAACGTTACTGGAAGACCTGTACATTATCAATAGCGAATTCCTAGATGATGGCAGCGGGGTATTTAGAATCACGGTCAATCCTT
>CAYRIG010000366.1:0-1717 GCA_964424315.1 uncultured Dehalococcoidia bacterium
CCGGAAATGAAGTCAACAGGGGAAGTTATGGGGATTGATTTTGAATTTGGATTTGCCGTTTCGAAGGCTTTAATATCTTCAGGATTGAATCTGAGTAGAGGTTCTGGGGTTCTTTTAAGCGTTGCAGATAAAGATAAGCCTGATTTGAAATATTTGTTGGATGATTTATCGAAAACTGACTGCAAATTATTTGCTACTGAGGGTACGGCCAAGGCGATAGCTGAATTCGGACTTAGAGTAAATCAGATACCAAAGAAGATAGATGAAGGACACCCAAATGTTTTAGATATTATTGAAAATGGTTCTGTAGGAGCAGTAATAAATACAATTACAGGGGATAGAGAGACGCTTCAGGACGGATTTTTGATAAGAAGAGCGGCAGTTGAGAAACGTATTCCCTGTTTTACATCAGTTGATACTGCAAGAGCTGCATTAGCTATTTTAAGTCAAGATTCTGACGCCTATAATGTGTCTTCTATCACGGATTATCGCACTGATAAAATCGGGTAGCGTTACAAGTTAAATTTAAGAAAAGATTTTATTCTCCCTAATAATTTTCATTGCATTTTGTATGTTTGGCATTGAAGCAGTGTCCCCTCTTGCGGTGCATGTTAATGCACCACAAGCATTTGCAACTTTTAAAGATAATTCTAATTCTTTGTGATTAGTTAAAGTATTTATTTCAAAGATATTTTTGTTATTTATATGCTTGAATAAAGCACCAACAAATCCAGCCATAAAAGCATCACCTGCTCCGATTGGATCTACAACATTTACCTTATATCCTGAATGTTCAATAATACGATTACCGTCATATAGAATAGCACCATTGCTACCTCGTGTTAAAAGGACGATTCTTTTTGTAATGCTATGGAAATACTTTACATATTCGATATCTGTAAATCCTAGTTGCCACACTTTTTCTGCTTCATCCAAACCCATTTTTAGTATAAATGGGTACTTTAGCATAAGATCATATGTTTGTTTTGCAATTGAAGGTGACCACAGCGGTTCTCTATAATTTATGTCCAAAATAACGGGTATATTGGAATTTTTGCTATACTCCAATGTTTCGAAAACTGTCCTGTAACATTGGTCACTTAGAGCAGGAGTAATACCTGTAAGATGAATTGCATCGGCAGTGATGATTTGTGGTTTGATATCACTAAAATCAATTTTGCTAGCAGCACTATTTTTCCTCAAATATTTTTTCACATGAGTATTTTCATCAATGTGATTCAAGTAACTGATTCCGGTAAAATCGTTTGCGTCAATTTCAACTGAAATTTTAGTTTTGCATTTTAAATTTTCTAATATGAATTTACCTGCATCATCATTCCCTAGTCTGCTTATCCAAACTGTTTTTAGGTCTTGATTGATTTTACTTAAATTAATAGCGAAATTAGATTCGGCTCCAGCAGCATCAAGAATATATGTCCCATCCTCTATAAATGGACCATCATAAGTGGCATTATACTGTACCATAGTCTCACCGAATGTTATCAATTTAGGCATCAAGAGAATCCAAATTAATACGTGATAGTCGGTTTAGTTGTGGTTGCATTCACAAACCTCTATATATTGACAGTATTTGAAGATCGATTCAGGACATTTAGTCATAGTAGTATGATCGGTAGCATTTGTAACGCCATTAATTCTTTTGTCCAACTCTTGTAAAATCTCATTTCCGTTTTGGAAAATCACATCGTATACCATA
>CAYRIG010000367.1:0-1710 GCA_964424315.1 uncultured Dehalococcoidia bacterium
AATGAATTAAACGTAATAAACTAACATCTTCAAAATTTATAAGGCCATTTTTTTCGATGTAATATAAATTTTCTAAAGCATGTTTAGTTTTATCTACAAATGTTTTATCATCATCAATTCCAAGGTGATATACTCCATTATTTATATGCTCGATAATAAAATTATTCTTTTTGATAAGCAGGGTGGTGAGGAGGATTTAGGTATGTTGACAAAATACCAAGCGAGCACAAAAATTTTAGATAAGATAAAAACAATTATTAATAGTAAATCGAAACGGAATTGATGATCATTGTAATATCGCTAATTAGCATTTAATCTAGTTAAAAGCTCATTAATTGTTAACTTGACGCATTTGTATTGTTCAATTGAATATGGTGTATTGCAAAAAGGTTTATGGGAGTAATTAGATATTATGAATTCAGAATATAGGTTGCTTAAACTTAAAGCTTATGAACCTAAATTAGTAGAACAAGATATTTATGAATTTTGGATGAAAGCAGGGTATTTTCAACCGAAAATTGATATAAACAAAAAACCTTTCACCATTATAATGCCGCCACCAAATGTAACAGGTGAATTACATATGGGACATGCACTTACTACTTCTTTAGAAGATTTGATGGCTAGATGGCATAGGATGAAAGGAGAACCAACTCTTTTGTTACCAGGCACAGACCATGCTGGTATTGCTACACAGGTGGTAGTTGAGCGAATGCTCGCACAAAATAATTTAACTAGGCAAGAACTAGGAAGAGAGAAATTTACTGAGGAGGTTTGGGGGTGGGTTGATGAATATGGAGAACGTATTTATGAACAATTAAAAAGACTCGGTGTTTCTTGTGATTGGACAAGAAAGCATTTTACTTTGGATGAAGGACCTAGTAAGTCAGTTGTAACTACGTTTGTGAATCTATATAAACAAGGATTTATTTATAGGGGTGAAAGAATTGCGAATTGGTGTATTAGATGTTCAACTGCGTTATCAGATTTAGAAGTTAAATATGTTAATCAGGAAGGAGAGCTTTATCACATTAAGTATTCGTTGTGTGATAGTGATGAATCTGTTGTTATAGCTACAACTAGGCCCGAAACCATGCTTGGAGATACTGCAGTTGCAATCAATCCAAATGATGAAAGATATTTGGATTTGCAAGGTAAGTTTGTTGAACTTCCTATAGTTGGAAGAAGGCTGCCAATTATTAGGGATGACGTCGTAGATCCGGCATTCGGTACAGGTGTTTTGAAAGTGACTCCTGGTCATGACCCTCATGATTTTGAAATAGCTCAAAGGCATGAAATAGATGTTTTAAATGTGATGAAGCCTGATGGCACTATGGATGAAGATACCGGAGTATATTTTGGGTTAACTGTGGAAAAAGCAAGAACTCAAATAGTATCTGAACTAGAACGAATTCAAAGACTGGTAAATGTAGAGAAAATTTCACATTCAGTTGGACGCTGTGATAGGTGTAACACAATTGTTGAGCCTATGATTAGCAAACAGTGGTATATGAAAATGAAACCTATCGCTGAACCAGCTATAAAAGCTGTAGAATCAGGTCAGATAAATATTGTTCCCAAAAGATTTGAAAAAGTTTACTTTAATTGGATGAATAATATTAGAGATTGGTGTGTTAGTAGACAATTATGGTGGGGACATAGATTACCAGTATGGTATTGTTCAGATTGTGAAGAAACAATTGTTGAAAT
>CAYRIG010000368.1:0-1709 GCA_964424315.1 uncultured Dehalococcoidia bacterium
TCTGCTGAAGAAAAATATGAATAATAATCACCTAAGGAAATAAGATTCGAGTTTTCTCCCGTGAGCTGATCCGGATGCGCTTTCGTTTCCTGAACACAAATTATATCTGCATCCTCTTTAAGAACCCAATCTGCAAAGGTTATTCCTTGTATCTTTTTCTTTTCTTTGTTGTTTACAGCACGAATACCATTAACATTCCAGGAAAGAATTTTAACTGTCATTTATCACCTCAATTGAAATCAATTATTAATCACATCTGACCACCAATCGGTTTATGTGGTTCCTCATAGTTTATTTTGAACTCAACTGAATTCAATACCCTTTGAGCCGTCATATCCTTATGGTGATAATCCAATAAAATCTTGACTGAATTATATCCTTGTATTACATGATTTACATCAATATCTAATTCAAATAAATCGTAACTCGTTATACGAGAAGGCAAACCTCCACGTTTAGCTGTATATGATACACTTCCACCGTAAATACTTTTGCTGATAGTTTCTTTTATATCAAGTTGGTTCCCATTAAAACTGAAACTTAATTTATCTTCAGGACAAACCTGAAGTATCCTCACAATTAATTTAATGTTTTCTACATCAATTTCCGATTTAGCTTTTTGTAAATCATCACCAATAAATAGATTAATTTCAGCAACAGCACTCTCTTCTAAATTCACAGGCAATTGTTTAATTGGAGAATTTTCGGATATTTCTGCTGGACTATGACCCAAAAAATAATGTTTAGGTTTACGGGAATACAGTTCAGGATAACCTAATTCCCTAAGGATTTGATATTCACTCGGACCATGAGGCCAATGAATTGAGCTAAGATATATTCCGTCGACTCCGGATGCTAAATGGTTTGTTGCAGCAGCTCTATACATCTCAACAGTGGTCGAATATTCTCTGTCATCGTATAAAGACCCTGGTATGGTACCATAAACCCATGTTCCACTCTCTTTAGATTTATTCACTAGATTATCTAACATAGGATTTGTATCGAGCAGTGAACTTTGAGTAGTATCATTGGCATGAGGTTCAGCTGGAACGACCATATCAATAAGCCCTTGCTCCAACCATTTATCTATTTCCAATCCAACTTTAATATTTTGCTCTATATCTGGGTGCACTTTTGCAACAAGAGCAAGATCCTTTTTACTGTTCTTCCCAATACTGTCTAAAAGGGTTTTTACCTTAACCACAAAATCTGTTAGAGCAGATGCATTTTTTGGTGCTAGCGAAGGACTACCTACTTCAGCAGAAAAAACAGTTTCAGGCACATAGTAGTTTAATCCTATCCCGTCAAAACCATATTTTTCTAAAGCTTCTTCTATAGTTTCCAATCTGTTTTTAACAACTTCCAAATCAGCATGATCCGAATATTTCCATTTACTGTTTAAATCAATCGGAGGCTCCCAATACAACCAAGTTAAAACTTGGATACCGTTATCATGAGCCTTATCTATTACTATCTTCAAAGGGTCTTGTCCATTATTTAACACTTGCTTTAAATTTTCTCCAGCTCTCCACCACATAACCTGCTCTCTCTCTCCAACACTCCAATCCCAGTAAAGTCCTGCTTTACTTTTATATGGTGATGTTTGTTTGGATATGAACCCATAAAACAAAGTATCAACCGAGGTACCTAGTATTTCATCTACCGGTTGTCCTAAAAGATAATCTGTAAGAGGAGGACCATACCTGTAT
>CAYRIG010000369.1:0-1672 GCA_964424315.1 uncultured Dehalococcoidia bacterium
TTTATAAAAAGATATAATGAAATTTATGAAGGTGATAAAAATTGGAAATCTATAGATGGAGGAAAAGATAATACATTTTTATGGAATGTTTCAAGCACCTATATTAAACATCCTCCTTTTTTTAATGAAGAAAGCATTAGCCTTAGATGCAAAGTACATAGCGACAGGACATTATGCCCGTATACAGGAATCTAATGGAGTGTTCAAGCTACTCAAAGGGAAAGATGATAATAAAGACCAATCATATGTATTATTCACGCTGACACAAAAAGAGCTTTCTCACTTAAAATTTCCAGTTGGAGAATTTAATAAAGGTGACATAAGAGAATTAGCGAAAAAAGCAGGATTATCTGTTGCAAACAAACTTGATAGCATGGAAATATGCTTCATACCAGACAACGATTACCGTAAATTCATTGCTGAAAGACTAACTCCAAAGGCCGGTAACATCACTGATTCGTCAGGTAAAGTATTAGGTCAGCATCCAGGGCTACAATTTTTTACTATAGGACAAAGAAGAAAGTTGGGGTTGAATGGTAACTCTGAAAATCCTGTCTATGTAACTAACATCGATCCAAATACCAACACTGTTGAAGTCGGTAGTGAACAACTATTGTATAAAAATCAAATATGGGCCTCAAAAATAACCTTCATTTCAAACAGAAGTATTGATGATGAATTAAAAGTTAAAGCGAAAATAAGGTATAACTCTAAAGCAGCCTATGCCTCGGTAAAAGTATTGGAAAATTCATGGGCAACTATCAACTTTGACGAACCTCAAAAAGCGATTACACCAGGACAAGCTGTAGTATTTTACAATGACAATGAATTAATTGGAGGCGGAATAGTAGAAACGAAATCCCCTTCTCCAGTGGCTGTTTAGTGAACCGTCAATTAATGTTGGTGTGATATTGGATCAAAACGCTGATTACAAAGAAGAAGCTAGCTTACTTGATAATGGATTCAACTCAGTAGCCGGCGTGGATGAAGTTGGTAGAGGAACTGTAGCAGGTCCTCTCGTAGTAGGAATAGCAATTCTACCAAATAATCCAAGTGGTAATTGGCTAACTTCAATAAAAGATAGTAAATTGCTCAGTAGCAAAAAACGTGTTAGCGCCCTAGAAACTCTTTACAATAAGAAATCATTAATGGCTACCGGTTCAGCTTCTCCTAATGAAATCGATAAATTTGGGATAGTAAAATCAACTAGTCTTGCAACGAATCGAGCAATTATTTCTTTAGGTAAAATGCCAGATATATTGCTTGTAGATGGCTTCACCTTGCCTGGAATAACACTCAAACAAAAACCCATAATAAAAGGCGACAGAAAATGTCTTTCAATAGCTGCTGCATCTATAATCGCAAAAGTAACCAGGGACGAATTCATGAACCAACAGAATGAAATGTATCCAGGTTACAGTTTTGATAGTAACAAAGGATATCTTACAAAAAAACACGCTCAAGCAATCCAAAACTATGGCCCCTGCCCAATACACAGATATAGTTTTGAACCAATAAGCTCGATGACCACACCAAAGCTATTTATTTAATCCTGATAATTTAAATTAAATTTAGGAAACAGCTTGTTTTGGGAAAAATCGGTCTTTTATCTTGGAAGTTATCGGGTAAACAACACAACCTGCCAAGAAAAATACTAAGAACATTATCCAAT
>CAYRIG010000370.1:0-1672 GCA_964424315.1 uncultured Dehalococcoidia bacterium
TGAAGAAAAACTTAAAAGGTTTGCAGACCAAGAAAAGATTATAAAAGCTTTCAGACTCTTACAAGAAAACAGTATAAAGCGTACCGCATACAATATAATTGGATTACCTGAGCAAGATGAGAATTCAATTTTAGATACCATAAGGTTCAACCAACTATTGAAACCTGATAATGTAACGGTTGCTTTCTATTCACCATACATAGGTACCGCACAGCAGAAAAAAGGGAATGAGTTAGGTTATTTTGATGACTATGAGTATCACGTAGACTCAGCATTGCGCTCTTTAAACAAACACTCTTTGATTGACGTTGAAAAATTGAAGTTTTATAAAAAGAACTTTGTCAATTTTATCAATAATGGTATCCCTGAATCAATAAAATAGAAAAAATTGATTTTTATTGATGGATATTTCAAAAGTTGTTATTAGAACCTGGTCATTGAGTGGTGATTTAGGATGAATTATGTATTCGAAATCAATCATTTCCCACTTTGGGAACGTTCAAATCTCTAATAGATCTATTAGAGAAATAGTCTGTCCATTTAGCAATATTTTATAATATTCAATGCTTAGCAAAAGAATAGTCGCACGTTTAGATATCAAAGGACCAAATTTAGTAAAAAATATTCAATTTAGAGGGATTAAGGGTATTAGGAAAACCATAAGATTTTGTCCGATATTATTTTATGGAGTATTTAGAGATGGATCCAGAATATTTCCATTCTTGCTAGTTTATACAATCGTAACAGTCTTGTTGATATTATTTCAAAAACAGCAAAAGAAATTTTTATTCCGTTGATAGTCGGCGGTGGATTAAGAAGTATTGAAGATATAACCACAGTGTTAAGGGCAGGGGCAGATAAAGTATCAATAAATACTGCGGCAGTTAATAATCCAGAAATAATAAAGATGGCCTCAAGAACTTTTGGATCCTCTACTATTATTGTAGCAATTGAAACAATAAAGCAACCGGATGGAAAATATATTGTATATACTGATAACGGCCGAAATTATACTGGCCTTGATGCTATTGAGTGGGCGCAACAAGCCCAAGATCTTGGAGCCGGTGAAATACTAATCACATCTGTTGATAATGAGGGAACCGGTCGCGGTTTAGACATAGAAATAATTAATCTAATTACTCGTAGCGTTTCTATTCCGGTTATTGTGCATGGTGGAGTTGGAGAATTATCGCATATAAACGATGTATTTAAAAATCAAGCAGTTGATGCAGTCGCTATTGCATCACTTATTCATTATGAATATGTAAAAAATACAAAATTTATAAGAGGATTTGAAAAAGAAGGAAACTTAGAGTTTTTAAAAAGTGGAAGAGTTAATTCTAAAATAAAACCATCAACCATTCAGGAAATAAAAAAACATCTTTCATCTAAAAATATTTGTATTAGAAAGAATCGACGGTCACATATTAGTATTTGAAAAATATGCAAATCGCAATTATTGATTACCAATTAAGCAATCTATTCAGCATTAAACATGTATGTGATTATTTATCTTTAGAATCCATCATAACATCAAAAAAAGAGGATATTCTTAATGCAGATGCAGCCATTTTACCAGGAGTTGGAGCATTTCATATTGCGATGAATAATCTTGAAGAACTAGAATTAATAATTCCGATAAAAAAATTTATTAATTCAGGAAAACCTTTTA
>CAYRIG010000371.1:0-1652 GCA_964424315.1 uncultured Dehalococcoidia bacterium
ACTGGATTTTTTCAAATAAAGAACTTTTTTCGTGAGGAGAATGATTAGTTCAACAACAAATCATTAAATCGATCGAAGCAATGTTTAGGTTTCTTCGAGAAATTCGTTGATCTGTATGCCTGCATTTTCCCATGTAAATAATCTTGATGCCTTAGCAGCATCTTGTTGAATATTATTTTTCGTGTCCTGATTCCTCAAAAAAAAGAGTATACCCTGTGCGATTTCTTCGGCAGACCCAGGGGGTACTATATAGGCAGACTTTAGATGAGTTGCATACTCCTCTATTGCGCCAACAGCGGTTGTCACAACAGCGCATCCGCAAGCCATTGCTTCCAACGGCGGATAACCAAAACCCTCATAAAGAGAGGGAAAGACAAATACATCAATCTTTCGTAGCAGATGTCCAAGTTCCATCGCTTTAAGCTCAGAAAAACGTTCATACCCATCCGGTACAGAAAGTCCAGATGATCCCTGAATTATGCAACATCGAATATTTTCTACTTCTCGTACTTTTTCAAGTGCACTGAGGCCCACCTCATACCCTTTTCTTGGTTCGAACCCTCTATAAAGCGCCACATCAATGGAACGAGTTCTCTCTTTCCCGGAATAGAAATAGCTCTGATTAATACCCGGAAACACGACACGAGGAACGTGGTTAACCTTTTTTGCGATTTGTGTTTGGCTTTCTTTACAGTAAGTAATTGTTTTTGTCGAATCGAACACTCGATCCTTCATTGTATTAAGGTCAGAATCATCGTATTGTTCATAGTGATGGTGGTAGATCAAAAATTTGCTATTTTGATGTTCACACACATCTGGAAGGTCCAATACATGGTACCAATGATTTAGTATTACCTTATGTGCTCCAGTAACTAGGGTCTTATTAGCCCTAAATAAACAACGTACAATTCGGAAGGGCTCTTCTCCTTGCTCAAGTATCCACGAAAATTTCCAATAAATTAATTCTCTAGCTAAAGATCTAAGAATGTAGTTTAGCCTTGCAAAAAAAGACTTGAGGGAGCCAAGGCTTTTCCACTGATAGAGGATGAAAAATCGGTAACGGGGCACCAAGGGGACAATAACGGTAACATCGTAGAACTTAGTCAATTGCGATGATACTTCATATGCCGTTCGAGATGCACCATCTAACCCGTTTTCGTTAACTATGTACAAGAGCGGCTTTTTATTTGCAATTGACATATAAGTTGTGGTGTTTCAAGGGCAAGAGTAGGCAGGGTGATCTCGAGAGATTAGTAAACGTTCATATCGCAATTTTACTCTTGTTGCAGTGAGGCAGCCAGATGGCATTTTTGCCGTTCTCCTTCCAAAAATCTCTCACCTCTTTCTCCACTGTGTTGGATATCCAAACAGTACTGTTTCGATTGCCTTCGTTTCGTAGAGTTTTCATCCTCAAAACTTATTGATAGCTCGAGCCTGCTGGGCAACACCTGTTTGAGAAATCAGAATAACTAATACGGCCAAACCGGCTCCAATTATCTGTATCGAGTGCCGTTCTCTTGATGCAGAGCAAAGTTCTACGTTTTGCGTCATCTGTAACAACGACCTCATAGCAAGAATGTTATGTCTGAGCCTTCCAATAACCTGATTACTATTCACTCATGGTCTGCATTTTTGAGGTGTCGCAACCCAGA
>CAYRIG010000372.1:0-1651 GCA_964424315.1 uncultured Dehalococcoidia bacterium
TGCCATTTTTATAGTTATTTTTTTCAGAAGTGTTAAAAACATTGTGGGAAATGACAGTAAAATTCAATCTATTTAAGTTTTAATTTGCTAAGTACATCCTTGTTCACTAAATGCATAGGGACATGACCAGTCAAAACTCTAGCAACTTCCTGACCACATCTGATTGCTAATGCCTCTAAAGCTGGATCAGAATAATATGCAGCATGAGATGTCAAAATCACATTGTCTAATTTTATAAGGGGATTATCTTTGGGTGGTTCTTGTTCAAAAACATCGATACCGGCACCAGCAATCCAATTCTCTGACAATGCTCTTGCCAATGCTTCATTATCTACAACAGGACCCCTTGCAGTATTTATAACATAAGAATTTGGCTTCATCTTTTTCAATGCATTCTCATCTATGATATGACGGGTTTCATCTGTTAAAGGAGTATGTAAAGAAACATAATCTGAAATCTCAAATAATTTATCTAAAGGAACTCTTTCTACACCAAAATCATTTAAAACATTGTCTCCCACATATGGATCAGATACCAATACTTTCAGCCCAAGAGGTTTGACTCTTATAGCTAATTCACGTCCTATTTGACCAAATCCTATGATTCCTATAGTCTCTCCATGCAATGATCCCACCGGGGAAGGTATTGTTCTCGGCCACCCACCAGAGCGTATCTTACTATCAAGTAAAAACAATCTTCTATTACAGGCCAATATTAATGACAAAGCATGATTAGCAACTTCACGAATCCATACATCTGGAACGTTCACCACAGCTATACCTAAATCAGTAGCTGCATCTATGTCTATTGTGTCTACACCTACACCTGTCCTCAAAATAACTTTACAATTTGGAGATACTTCCATTACCGCACGGCTAACATCAGATTCCATTATTATCATACCGTCTGATCCACGGGTGCTTTTAATCATATCCTCTTCAGTGGTTAAAGTTGGGAATACTACTTGCTCAGCACCTATTTTTTCCAATTCTTTTTTCTCTGGTTCAAGGGCCTCAACAGTATGTATCCCAACATGCGTTATTTTATATTTATAATCACCCATGGCTTGATTAATACTCCTTATATCTTTATCTATACTTTAGAAACTTCAAATTTTAAAATCGTCAAAGACCTATATTCCTGTTACAAGTCATTTATGTATTCCCGCAAATGCTTGTAACTAATCCATTGATTGTTTTATCGTCCAATACATTCTAGCAAACAAATTTCAATCCTAATTACTATTTTAAAATTTATACCAAAAATCTACGCTTATCTATTAATAATGTTTTCCATTGATGCTTCTAATTGACAGGGTCAACGTCAATAACCCAACCTTTTGGAATCCGCAAATTATTTATAAGGCGCTTGGGTTGATCTCCTTTCAAAATGACTTGCCATCTATATTTACCTCTTAGCTTAGGAGGGTAAGCTGGAGTTGGCCCAAAAATATCATTGGTAATGTCCCCAACACCATCTCGTTCAACCTTTAATGATTCTACCAACCTTTCACCAGCATCGACACATCGTTGCAAATCTTGATGAGAATATAACAATTTTATCAGCTTAGAATAGGGTGGAGAAAATTGCTGCTTCCTATGGATGATTTCTCTTTCATAAAACAACTCATAATTTTGGTTAGCAGCATAT
>CAYRIG010000373.1:0-1647 GCA_964424315.1 uncultured Dehalococcoidia bacterium
AGAGATTAAAGAAGAATCAGTAGAACGTCTTACGCCTTGAGGATGAAAACGGACATGAAATTGATGTTCGGCCGCACACATATCGTAATATTGTGCCTCACCTCTATCTAGTCCTAATGGTGGGAAACAGTGAGCATGGGCATCAAATGTTATTGCCATTTTTATCCTCTCTTAAGCACTTATTACATTAACCGACCACAAATTTGTCATTCTAATTTATCAAAGGCTACCATTTTGTATTGAGGTTCCTTTTTCGTTTCAACTCCAGTTCTACATTGTATAGTCTGTACATACCCGTCGATCTCTATAGTAGCTTGATATAAAGATTTTTCAGAATTATTAGGTCCTGAAGTTTCAAATTGGACCGTGGCTTTATCATCTTTGGATTCAATGATTTTACTTTTAAACAATGTATCTACCCAATCCCATCCATTTTGCAACAATAATTTTGTTTCCATAATTTGCTCATATCCGGTATTCAACCCTATTAATCCTCTATAGAAAGGTTCTACTTCTCCAACTGTATATTGTTTTTCAAAAATCCCTTCGATATCATCTACTTCAAATCTAGACCATACTCTACCACTAGGCATTTCAATCACATTAGGTGCGTATCTATGTCCTCCTATATGACTGATTCTCCAAACTCGAGTACTTATATCATCGGATTTCTGAAATGTATTTTTTAATTTAGTGTAAATTGGAAAACCAAAAGAAGCACAACACACATCTCTACTCCCATGAGTACATACAAAAATGTCACGGATATCTTTATTATTTATCAGGCCCTGTTCAATTAAATCGTTATCTTCATTAACAATCAGTTTATTTATCAAATCATCGATTTGATTGGAAGATACATCGAACTCGATTTTTTGAAACTTTGAAAAATAATCTTCACCTAATTTTTTTGAATACTTTATTATTTTAGTCAATCCTGACCCAACATAATCTTCGTCAGGAATTATGCATTGCAATCTGATTTTATTATCCGCAGTTGATGCATCTTTAACTGTCTCGCTAATACCTACAGGAAAATCATTCGAGTTTTCAATATCAGGCTGCCAAGGAGTATTGAGCGAAACAAGTAACAAAGTATCCCAATCAGGTGCAGTACCAGATATCGTTTCGTTATTTTCACTAGAATATTTGGAACAAAGAATCCTATTAGGTTTATCCATATCGCTCCATCCTAACTACAAATTTACCAAGGTTGGGGCATAGGCCCAACAGGTATTTCAATCAAAACAGGTTTAGCTTGACTCGGATTATTACGATCAATTTCTAAAACCCTAGTCAGTTCTTTCTCTAGTTCTTCAGCATCTGAAACCCGAATACCCATAGCTCCATAAGATTCAGCTAATTTTACAAAATCTGGATTTAGCAGTTCAGAACCTATCACATTACCTGAAAAAGTATTCGATTGGTCTCTTTTGACATTGCCGAAAGCATTGTCATTGAAAACCAATACCACCGCATTTATGCCATACTTAACTGCTGTTGCTAGCTCTTGTGAATTGAACAAAAATCCACCATCACCAGAAATCGCTACTACCGCTTTGTCTGGACAAGCTACTTTCGCACCAAGCGCAGTTGGGTAAACATAACCCAAATTACCAAAATAATTGGAAGTTATATATGATCTTG
>CAYRIG010000374.1:0-1646 GCA_964424315.1 uncultured Dehalococcoidia bacterium
CCTGTCGTTTGTGCCCAATTGTGGGCATTGTTTCCAATGTGAAACTGGTAATGCTCAATTATGTGATACTCATGGGGCCACACCTGGTACTATGTTTGATGGGACTACACGCATCTTCAATAAAGATGGTAAACCGTTACTTAGTATGGGGAAAGTTGCCTGCTTTGCTGAATATGCTGTAGTGCCAGATGCCGGATGTATTCCTATAGCTAATAATATCCCCTTGGATGTAGCTGCTCTGATAGGCTGTTGCGTTCCTACGGGTGTCGGAGCTGCAACCCATAAAGCAAAAGTTGAACCTGGTAGTACTGTTGCTGTGTTGGGATGTGGGGGAGTAGGATTGAATGCTGTGCAAGGAGCTCGCCTTTCTAATGCCTCTAAGATTATTGCTATAGATATTTTTGACCATAAATTAGAATTCACCTATAAGTTTGGAGCAACCCATACCGTAAATGCAAAAGCTGAAAATGTGGTAGAAAAAGTACTGGAGATCACAGAAGGTAGAGGGGTGGATTATGCTATAGAGGCATACGGTTCTGCTGAAACAGTAGAAAATGCTTTTAATATGGTTAGGAAGGGTGGCAAAATTGTAGTTGTTGGACTGGCCCCTAAATGGGATAGAGCATCTATAGATCCACAGGCATTGACCAGAAATGAGAGGTCATTATTAGGCAGTTATTATGGCTCAGTTAAACCAAGACAAGATATGCCAAAGATGGTCAGCATGTATTTAGAAGGGAAGCTTGATATTGAGGGATTAATCCAGAGAAGATACAGTTTAGACCAGATAAACGATGCCTTTGTGGATCTTGAAAATGGTGAAGATGGTAGAGGCGTTATCCTGTTCTAAATTTTTGTTTAACTATAATCAATTCAAGATTAAATCATTTTGAATAAATATAACAGGTTAGTTTTTTATGGTGAAGTAAGCTACTTTAGTAGTTAAATGAATGGAATTACTTCCTCAGCAAACATTTGAAATTGTTCTTCCACCTCTTTAAATTCTGATGCTGGAACCTTATTAACAATCAGACTTGTTTCGCCAGATTCCTTTAATTTAATTACTTTTTCTATAACTTCTTCTGGAGTTCCTATGGCAGCAATATTGATAAATTCATGAGGGTTTTTATTTCCAGTAAATTCTAGCATGCGACTTTTTAAAAAACGCTGTTTTGCTTTTTCACTATCTCTATCAAGACTTAAAATCGTAAATCCAATGAGGTTTATTTCATCAATAGATCGGTGTTCCTGATCTAAAAATAAGGATAATTCATGCTTTCTTTGTATAACTTCATTTGGTGAAGTAGATATGGGTAATATCCAACCTGAACAAGAATGTGCAAGTCTACGTAATGTATTAATACCTCTGCCAGCCAGATAAATCTTAAGGGGGCTTATAGGTTTCGGCGTGCTACTCACATTATCATATTGATAATAATTTCCATTGAAACTTAATGTATCTTGAGAGATTAGTAGAGGAAAAACCTCCAAAAATTCGTCTATAATATCCCCTCGATAGGCATTATCAAAAGCTGTCTTTAAATTGACTAACTCAGTCCGATTTGCTCCAATCCCCAATCCAAGTATTATTCTTCCAAAACTAAAACGATCTAATGTACCTAGTTGATTTGCAAGAAGTAGGGGAT
>CAYRIG010000375.1:0-1643 GCA_964424315.1 uncultured Dehalococcoidia bacterium
TTGGTCTGTGAAGCGTCGTAGTGTTAGACCCGATC
This sequence comes from uncultured Dehalococcoidia bacterium, assembly GCA_964424315.1. Classification (GTDB taxonomy): domain Bacteria; phylum Chloroflexota; class Dehalococcoidia; order Lucifugimonadales; family OSU-TB39; genus OSU-TB39. The sequence continues at coordinate 36 of CAYRIG010000375.1, forward strand.
ACCGTATGGTTGCACACACCGGTTTCATAACCATTGCCCGAAAGTGTTCCCCAACAACCCTGGAAACTGAATAAATTATTAAATTAAGTCTTTCTTAAAACCATGCCAGAAAGTAAATTAAGGGAGTCACTTGATGTGACTCCCTTAATTACGTTTTTAAAGAGAATGTTGAGTTTCTTAGTTCTTGGATCTAAGAGTCTGGACGCCCAGCGCAAGAGCTACTAGCATCATGCCTATCCATCCTAAGAACCCAGTCATGGCTATTGACTCATCTATATTACCAATAAGGAAGAGTACACCGGCTACAACTGAAAGTCCTCCAATGATTATGTGGAAATTTTTCTCAAGAATAATACCTATACCAATTAGGACCAGCAACAACCCACATGCCATAGTGAACGAGGTTTCTCCAGCTTGGCTAATCTGCATTAGCGCAGTACCTGCAGCGGCTGAACTGGCTTCTGCTGCTGCCCACTCAATCCCGATTGTAAATATTCCCATTACAGCAAGTGATAATGCCAAGATTGCACTAATGTTAGCCCAGGATGATCCTGCGCCATCTCCTGCTGCCATCTTTCGTGATATATTTAGAAATCCAATGAACACGGCTCCCATTCCACCGAATCCCATCAGCATACCCACTTTAGCCAAGCCTGGATCAGCCATGATGTCCTTTGCATTATCGGCCGCCGTTGAATCTGGGCCTCCATCAACAGGGTAAATAAACATCCATCCGACAAGTGATACAACTGTTCCAATAATAAGAAGCAAGCCCGTCTGCATTTTTGAACCCATAACACACTCCTTTAAGTTTAAATCTATTGATGAAGCATCCTAATGACAAAGTTTATATATTAATGTCAATTGAATTTATGACCCAAATTACGAGACATTGCCCCTATTATTTAAGATTATCTGTAACGTTTTATATTTAAATGAGAGATTTACTTATACAACAAGATTAATCTTATTACTTATTTTTCAATTTACTATATAAAACCTGGCTATATCTACGTATAGCCACTAGTAATATTACTGAACCAACAGCAAATGTGAGCTCAGGTGATTTACCAAAAGCTATACAGCAAATTATAAATGCTATAACTCCTAAGGCAGTAGCATGTCCTGAACTACGAAATATTCTTAACCCCGGCCCGACTCCCACTAGCAAAGCTATTAAACCTTCTATTGGCATCATGCCAATGGCTATACCTAAACCTGAAGCTATTCCAGCACCACCTTTAAAACGTAAAAATATGGGGAACCAGTGTCCGATCAAAGCTGCTAATCCAACCATTAAGGCTTCCCATTCTGATACTCCTTGCCATTTAGCTATTAATACTGGGCTCGTGGCTTTCAAAATATCTACTAAAAGAACCATCGCCCCATATTTTGGTCCTACCAGTCGGTACACATTGGCTGCTCCAGGTATACCAGTTCCTTCCTGAAGAATGTTTATACCTTTAATCCTGGAAATCAGATATGCAAATGGAATTGATCCCAAAAAGTACCCTGTTAAAATCAAAATTACAATATTCATTTTACCCTTCTAGAAATTATATTATGAAACTGGCAGTTCCCAGTCCCAATTAATCTGTGGATAACGAC
>CAYRIG010000376.1:0-1639 GCA_964424315.1 uncultured Dehalococcoidia bacterium
GGATTAGCTTATTTACATTCCTATCTAGAAAGTTTAGATCGAGGCTATGAGGTTAAAACAGAATTTTTGAACAATGTGCCGACTGAAAAGTGTCTCGAAATTATTAAGAAAGATATTGATGAATTTAAGCCGGATGTGGTTGGAGTTTCGTTAATAACACATAGTCGCGTTGGTTCGTATAGAGTTATTGAGATGGTTCAAAGAGATTACCCTGACATCAAAATTGTAATTGGCGGTATGCATGTAAGTGTTATGTATAAACAACTAGCAGGAGCTTATCCTGGTATTGTTTGTGCGGTTGGTGAAGGAGAGGTGACACTAGGAGAACTAGTTGATCGTTGGGAAAAAGATTTGCCAATTGATGATGTGACGGGTATTGCATTTCACAATGGTGAAGAAGTTGTAGTGACCCCTTCTCGCGATCTTATTATGGATTTAGATACTTTACCTTTCCCCAAACATGACATATTTCTTTGGAAAGGGAGAAAGGTAGCAGGTTTGCTCACAAGTCGCGGTTGTCCTTATAAGTGTAATTTCTGTGTTTTAGACGCTACAAGCCGCCGGAAAGTCCGTTGTCGTTCGGCGGAAAATATTGTAGACGAAGTGGAATATATTATGAAAAATTATCCCACAGTTGAAACTATTTGGCTTCATGATGATGCTTTTATGATTATAAAAGATAGAACGATAGAATTTTGCCAAGAAGTCATTAGACGAGGAATTAAAACAAACTTTATCTGTAGTGCTAGATTCCAGCCAATCTCTAGAGAAGTGGTGATGCTAATGAAACAAGCTGGCTTTGTACACGTTCTTTTTGGTTTAGAATCGGGCGCCCCAACTGTCTTAAAACAGATGAAAAAGGGCATCACTCAAAAGTTAGCTCGCCACGGATTGAAAATGTTTTCAGAAACAGGAATTAAAGCTACCGCTTTTCTTATTGTGGGGCTTCCTGGCGAGAGCGCCGAGACGATTGATGAAACAATTGATTTTGTTCAAGAGTTACAAGATATTCAATATTTGTATTATGAAGATATTGGAATTGCCGGAATATATCCCGGCACTGAATTAAATACAATTGCTCAATTTCGCAAAATGGAGATCGAAGGATATGGCCCACTCGATGATGATTATTGGCTAACAGATGGCGATGTGCCTTTTTATGAGGTTGACCATACGTATGAACAGCTATCTGAATGGAAGACTAAGATTAGAAATGCAGTAGCCCTTGGTAGAATTGGTGCTAGTCCTGAGAATTTCTTAATGCAACGAAAAGTGATGCCTTCTATAATAGAATATGCCTGGAGATGGAACATTTCCACAGTTATCGAAGAGATAACACACATATTAAATCGACCCGATGGCTCCATCACGGGAATGCATCTTTTAAGATCTGCTTTTACGGGCGAAAAAAATCATGATGCATTAAATCATATTCGAACTGAAATAGAGAAAAATGCGATTAGGGGCTTTTTCGAGAAAATGGAAAACGACAAAGAGAGAAAGGTATTTATAGAACGATATAATAAACAGATTGATGAAGATCATAAAACGCTAGCGCGATGGCATGAAACTCAGAGAGTGGAACAGTCTGGAATGACGAAGGCTACTGCTGGTGAAAATTATCGTGATGCCTATGAAG
>CAYRIG010000377.1:0-1626 GCA_964424315.1 uncultured Dehalococcoidia bacterium
AACAACCTCCACCACCTAACTTATGCTGGATATTGATATGGACTGTTTTTTGTATCTCTATAACCATTTCTTATCCAATTATATATACTGGCGACAACAACTTTACCATTCCACCTCCTTCAAACACTTCAGTTGAGATTGCTCCAACCTTATCATTTAAAAAGCTATTAATAGACAAAAATTCCTTGACATACGACAATAAAACAAAAAATAATTCCAGAATGTTAATCTCTGGTAATAATACGATAAAGAAAACCAGAATCTTTTTCAAGTAAGCAAGATGTCCACAGGAGAAGGAAGTCTATTGGTTGTGGCAACCACTTCCACGTGGAATCTTAATCAAAACCAATTCCTCAGATGAATTCAAAAGGTTAAATAGGTCTGGAATTAAGATATTCTCGTATGCATATGGACCTAAAGGAAAATAACAGTGGTTCACTCCCGAATTACAGCATGATCCTGGAGCTGTAAAAGGGAGCTTCTGGTATATTTTAGGGCCTTTCCACGATTGGTTCGACGGAAAAGAACCAAATGTCCTCGTAAATATCCAAAGAGAAGTGTAAGATGAGCGTGGAATTCAGTTCATAGAAATTGACGTGTCAGAAAACACAGATGAAGAGCCCTTCGAGCTTTGAATTGCCCAAAGAACACACCACTTAGACTGGTGGTGGATAACGTATATTGGAGTGCACTTTCTATTGGGACTACAACTATTTTACATAGCTTCTAATTTACCACTATTAGACGTTTTACCAAGTAAATCTTAGCTATTGGGTTAAATAAAGTCATGGATGGATACACAATGCTGCAGCTTTGAAAGTTTAATCATTTATGAATTCATTTTATATGAACTATATTATTATTACAATGATATATTGTATATTTTTTGCGTGGTTCATACAGGTTGGATGAATATAGTCTTGTTGATCATCTTATTTTGGGTTCCATTAACATATTTTATCACCCATAGAAACCAGTTGAAACAAGGTTCGCTTTAGAAAGCTCGCAGTATTTAGATTACAATGTTCATTAATCCTGTAACAACTTATTAAAGAAGATTCTATCGTTTCATATGCAACTGCATACAGTTAGAAATTTAACTGACTGAATCGTTACTTGTTGGTTACTCCTGGTCAATGCACTTCTCCCTAATGCTATTAATGAATTATTTAACCGCCATGTATGTGGCTGGCAAAAGTTTTACAATAGTTGGCAAACCTAAGACATGGTGTTGTATAAATAAAACTACTTCGGTTATTTTTATCATCTTGATCCATTTCTTTTGGATATTAAGTCTTTTAAGATCCTTTGTTGTGGACTAATCTGCTTTGAGAAGTGCTGGGTTCTTCATAAACGACCAACCGTCAGCCACTACATTCGGTTTGATATTAAACTGGAGTTTGCCACTTGCTTTTCCTATACTATATTACACAATCTTGCAAGTTTATATATCATGTGCAAATGATGTGGAAAACAATTAAATACTCAGAAATGGTATTATTCATTATATGCACTTATGGAGACTATATGAAACTAAAGAAGAGGAAGAAAATGGGAGAAAAATCGATAAAATTGAATATAAAATAGAAGATCTTCCACAATGGATTAAAAGAAAAAAGGTTTTTA
>CAYRIG010000378.1:0-1610 GCA_964424315.1 uncultured Dehalococcoidia bacterium
TTCCAGAACTTGTAATAAGAAGATGCATAATACAGGTTATCTACCTGATCATTAAATACAACTTCAAAAATTCCAATACCTTTACTCGCGACTGATTGGTTTATTCTATTCAGGATATCAGGATGCTCGTCAATTTTGTGCAGCAAAGCCATCTCATCTTCATTCATTATACCTGCTAATTCATGCGTTGTAAGTGCGTAAAAAGACGTATTGTTATTAAGATAATGGTGAGCTATTTCTATAATTAATTCCGAGTCATCAGAAGGTTCAGTTACCACAATTACAAATAATAAAAAGGCATATCTTGCGAAAAATGCTCTTCCTTCAATGACACCGTTAATACTTTTTTCTATAGCAACCTCAAACGGACTATCGAAATATTCAATAATATCTTCTGTACCAGTTAATAAGGAAAACAAAGGGGTATAATTGTGCAATTCATCTAAAGCTTCATCTCTTTGAATTTTACACTCATCTAGCCCGCTAGTAACTTTAAGGCGTAGTGTTTTTGTTTCTTCAGTTAACTCAATTTTATCTAGTGCATTCTTTGCTTTAGTCAGATAAAGGATATTTTTATCTATATCTGTTACCGGGCTACCTCTAGCCCTAGAAAGCCAATAGTAAGTATCAGCGTGTTTAATATTGTCATTTATTTCTTGAAGTACATTTGACTGTTCATTACAAAAAACACATGATATACAATAAATGAGTAACAGGGAAATATGCTTTAAGTACATACTTTTATTGTAAATAAATACCATTGATACTCATTTTAGCGAAAACACAAGAACTGTACAATGATATATCAAATAATACTATTTTTATATCTATTAAAGGTTTAGACATTGATTATCCTATTTGATTTCCCTTTTTAATTAGTAAGATAACCGGTTGGCACTTCTGGTATTATGGAAGCTGATAAGTATTATTCAGCGGACATATATTACATCTCTAATACCTTTAATGTCTACAAACAAAACAATTCGTCAGATTATTGTTTTAACAAGTTTTTTTTTCATATCTTATGTTTTATGTTAGATAGTTAATTTGGAGTATTTGAAAAATTATTACTTGCTTACATACTATTATTTGTATTTGGATCAGTTGCATTATGAATTAGCAGGATAAATAATGAGAGGAACCCGTATAATGAATAAATATATTGCAGAATGCTTTGGGACATTTTGGTTAGTGTTAGGTGGTTGTGGTAGTGCTGTTCTTGCAGCAGGATTTCCCGAAGTTGGTATTGGTCTACTAGGTGTGTCGTTGGCTTTTGGTCTAACTGTGCTGACAATGGCTTATGCGATCGGTCATATTTCTGGTTGTCATTTAAATCCAGCAGTATCGCTTGGTCTATACGCTGGCGGTCGTTTTCCTGCTAGTGAATTACTGCCTTATATCATCGCCCAAGTTTTCGGTGGTATTATAGCTGGTGGTGTACTGTATGTGATTGCATCAGGTCAAGTTGGTTTTGATGTTGTTGCTTCAGGTTTTGCTGCTAATGGTTTTGGCGAGCATTCACCAGGTAAATATTCTCTGATTGCTGCACTGGTAACTGAAGTCGTCATGACCATGATGTTCCTCATTGTTATTTTAGGTGTAACGGATAA
>CAYRIG010000379.1:0-1610 GCA_964424315.1 uncultured Dehalococcoidia bacterium
GTCAAAGAATCTTTGGACATTATAAGTGGGTTAGGACCTGCAATCAAAAAACAGGTGTCTGGTTTTCTATCTAATACAAATGGTAAAGCACGCACAAATTGCAGTGTGCCTTTAGGTTTGGAACAACCGCCTAACATAGTAACAACATTCTTGACAGATTCGAGATCGTAAAGCTCACGAGATGTCTTAACATCAATATTACGATCATAAACAGAAAAATCTACAAAATTATGTATTACTCTAACTCGATCAGAAAGCAGCAATTGAGCTGCATCATAGTCGGAAATGGATATGACACTATCAGCATATCTGCTAATTCTTTGACGAAGCCATTTCCTCCGCAAACCAAAATATCCTTTTGCTAAGGGCTCACGAATATGCCACACAACTGGTATACCTGCTTCGTGAGAAGCTTGAGCAGAAGCAGCGAGGGTAGATGAATTTAAATGAACTAAATCTGGCCTTAAATTTCTCAAATAATTGTGAGTAGCTCTTACAGAAGAAGCAAAGCTCAAGATTTTTCCAGGGAGTTGCCATAACAAACTATTTCCATACCATACTAATTCAGTCTGACTAAAATCATTAATGTCAGGAGCTAAGTGACATTCATAACCTTTCGAACGAAAAACGTCCACCGCTGCACCATCAGCAAGAAATAACAGAACGGGATCATAACGATCACGGTCAAGCTGTTCCAGCAGAAATAGTAGGCTTAAGGGAGCACCGCCTATTTCACCACCATGGTGTATATACAAAATTCTTTTCATTGTATTTTGGCATGTACCAATAAAGACTCACCCTGAATCCTGCTCATCCAAAACAATACACATCTCGAAATTATTGTGTTCCAACCTGGATTATGAATCATAGATTAGCACTGATAGAATTTATACTAAAATGTCTTTAGAATAATTCGTCCAACCGACTAGAAAAATGTGGCTAAGTAATTTTCATGCCACTGCGTCTAGCTATCGCAGTGATTCCCCATGACACTAGCACTACAAAAAACGGAATGGAAGGCAAGGTAAAACGATATGCATTCTCAACCAAAATAGACGAGAATGACAATACTCCTATTACGGCAGGAGGTGCCCCAAACAGAATTATCGATCGCACCCAACCCAGTAATTGACCGGTCCTATAAAATCCCCACACATAAAAAACGAATATGAAAACTATTCCGACAAGCAAGATGAAATTGCTTGTTAAAAGCATCTGTATAGTATTGACGAAGTGATCAACTGAAACCATGTTAAAAACACTGTTATCATAATAATAAGCTGTTTCAGCCATTACATCTATTACACCAAAATATAGGTATCCGGGTAGCCATGGGTTGTAACCAGGAGTGCCTATATTTAGAGAAGCAAGTCTGTTATACAACACTTGCGGGATATACACACTGGCTGCTACAGTTGGAAACAACAGCAAATCCCACCACCTACGATGCATTCCAATCGCTAACAATGATAAGAAAATAATAGTAACAAAATGCACTCTGAACATCAGCATGATGCCAGTAGCAATAGCGCTTAGAATCACCCATTATATGTCGTATGATTCAATGCATCGCACCAAAAAATACAATGATACCAGGGCAAAAAAAACTC
>CAYRIG010000380.1:0-1607 GCA_964424315.1 uncultured Dehalococcoidia bacterium
TGTGGTGCAACCGGTAAATCAGTATAAATTACTTCAGCCTGAACAGTGCGTTCTGGCTTAAACAAATCAGATAATATTATAAGCCTGTCATCTGGGACCTTTGCTACCCCTATATTAGGCTTATTGCTATACGCTGAAATTTGAGCATTCCCACGAGTAACCGCATTAAAAACAGTGGTTTTACCAGACTGCGGTAACCCCAATATTGTAATTTCCATTTTCTATATGTCCTAAATTCGAAATATCATCCACAATTAACAATACAACTTTAGTATTAAATAATAATTGCTAAAACTATAATGTAATACCTTTTTTAATCCTCAGGCAAGTTCAAAAATTGTTCTATAATAAAATCTAATCCTTAGCAGGTACAATAAATTTTTATGACCAACAGAAAACACCCAACCAGCCCTACTCCTTACTCATATTGGGCTATTACAGATAAATTACTAGCAGGTGAATATCCAGGTGACCAACACCCCAGAAATTATTTCAGAACTTTGGTTAGTAAAGTGTACTCAATATTAGGATTCTTAAGCAGACCCAACCAAGGGATGATGAACTCAGACAAGAGGATTAAAGCAATTCTTGATGCTGGTATCAACACATTTCTTGACCTAACAGAATTGAATGAGCTGCCCGAATACGAACATAAATTAAATGCGATAAATGATTCAGATAATGCTTCCATCAAGTATAAAAGAATGGCTATTGAAGATAGAAATGTACCTGAAAAAGAATTTTTGAAAGAAATTTTAGATTTCATGGATGAAGAATCTAAGAACAACAGAAAAATTTACGTGCACTGCTTAAGGGGCCTCGGCCGAACTGGGACAATCGTAGGATGCTATTTGGTACGAGAAGGGTTCAAAGGAGAAGAAGCGTTGCAAGAGATTTTTAAATTAAGACAAGGTATGCTAAATGCATGGATGCAATCTCCCCAAACTGAAGAACAGATACAAACAGTGATTAATTGGGTAGATTGAATTTTACAAATTACCCTTCATCAATCTGCTTTGAAATCTATTCCTAATGGACAATGGTCAGAACCCATAACATCGGCCATAATAAAGGCGTCAGTTAATTTACCGACTGACGGTGCATCAATAAAAAAATAATCTATCCTCCACCCTACATTACGATCTCTAGCCCTAGTTACTAAATCCCACCAAGTATAATTCCCCGGTTCGGTGTTGAATTCTCTGAAGGTATCAACAAACCCGCTATTCACAAATTTATCCATCCAATCTCTTTCCACCGGTAAAAATCCAGATACTTTGGAATTTTCTTTTGGTCTAGCTAAATCAATTTCTTTATGTGCTGTATTAAAATCCCCACAAATTACTACAGTTTTACCCTCATTTTTAAAATCTTCAGCTCTTTTCAAAAAAGCGTCATAAAAATCCATTTTATATTCCAATCGAGCTGGTGACCCCTTACCGTTTGGATAATAAATATTAAATAACACGAAACTGCCAAAATCGAGAATCAATGTCCTTCCTTCCTTATCAAGTTCAGGAGAACCAATTTCGTGCATTACATCTACGGGCTCTGTTTTGGAATAAACAGCTACACCACTATAACCCTTTTTTTCTGCTGAAGAAATA
>CAYRIG010000381.1:0-1596 GCA_964424315.1 uncultured Dehalococcoidia bacterium
GGTAGATTTGGGTATGGTTAGGTATTTATCACTACTACTGTTTATTGGGTTGGCTATGGGGCAGAGCGCATGGACATCAAGAGAAGCAGTTCCTCGAGCTAAAGCCGTAGTTGCAGAAGAAGCAGTTATTTTGAAAACTGCTGTAATCTATTTACGCAATGGTGAACGGATAGATGGAGATGTTTTTGAAATTAGACCTATCGATCAATATATAGTGGTCCGAACTAAAAGAGAGAATAGAAAAAGAATTAGATACAGAGATATTAATTATATACTTCATAATAATAATGGATTGGCAGATTATTTACTGGCGGCAGCGAAGGAACCTGAGCCAGAACCATTAATAAGGGGGGAATCGATAGAAGAAGATGTAATTGAAAAGGCTACTCCTATTACAAAGTTTAAAAAACAGCAATTTGAATCAACGGATAGAGATAATAGAATAGCAAGTTCTTCGATTTTATCCCGGGAAAGTGGGTTATACCTTTATTTGAGTAATCCGAATTTCCAATTTAGAAGTTCTGAATTCAAAAGAGTCATAGATAAAGGTATTATTGAAAAAAATTTTGGCATTGGGTTAGGCATAGAGTATAGAACGGCTCAACATTTGTTTGGCGTGCTCACTTCTTTTATTATCTGGGACCATTCAGTTGATGGATTGATTGATACAAGTTCAATTACTTTTTCAGGATCGGATCTATACTATGCACGTGCTCTGTTTAAAATAGGAGGGATAACCCCATCGATTGGTTTTGGATATCAATCAACTTCTATAGAAAAGGTGGGACCAAAATCAACATATTTTGACTTTATCAGTCGGCTTAACACATCAGGATATTACTTTTTTGGGGAAGTAAAAGCAGGGTTTACGAGGGAAAATTCCTACCCGATCTGGAAATCTCTCGGAAAGAATAATGGTGCAGGAATCGGACTGCAGTATAAATTATCCATCGCATTGGAAGAGAGGCAGTGGTCCCAGACAAATGTTTATTTTTATTTATTCGGTGAATGGGCACTCTATCCGCCTTGTTGTCTTTTGCTAATCCTTGCTGCTGCTGGATGATGGATAATATAAAAAACATTATATCTTTGACTATCCAGTTGTGTATTATGACCTTCCTTACACTACTTTCTTTGACCTGTGTCGACGTTGATGATGACAACCCTGAATATTTAGAGTCCATATTACTTGGTATAGGTGAATCAGTGGACCTTACAGGTACATGGGCATTAACCTGGGATTGGTATTGCGATGGTGAAGACGTTGGTTCACTTAGTGGGTTCGAATTTTATGCAGATGGTACAACTAATTTTAATGCAGTATGGTCTGCATACACAGGTACAGCTAATCTTACTACGGATGGGTGTGCTGCTGTGAATTATAGTTATAATGCACAGTTTATGTTTGATAGCACCGGGACAATTTATTACTTAATGGTAGATGGGGATGAAGCGGGCGGTCCAATGGACGACCATGGTGACGGTACCAATGATGGTGAATCCGAAATGATTCGAGTTAGTTCTGAAAGTAATGGTAACTCTTCTCTCAGCTTTGATGGGGTGGATGATTATGTGGAAATCCCACATAGTGATTTA
>CAYRIG010000382.1:0-1587 GCA_964424315.1 uncultured Dehalococcoidia bacterium
AGTTTTATTGGGGCAAAGCGCAAGCTTTCAAAGATGAGTTGCCACTTTTTTCTGAAGTAGCAACTCCTTATGTTCTTCCAAGGTATTTAGTGCAAGATATTGACACTATGGAGGACTGGATAAAGGCTGAATTAATGCATAAGACAATTCAAATGTTAAAAAACAAGGGGGAATATGAAAATATCCGATAGAAAGATAGGTGTTAATTATTCGCCCTATATAATTGCTGAAATGTCTGCCAACCATAATGGAAATATTGATAATGCTTATCGAATCATAGATATGGCTAAAACCTGTGGGGCAGATGCAATCAAATTACAAACTTACCGTCCAGATACGATTACCATGGACATGAATACACCAGAATTTATGATTGAGGGTGGCCTGTGGGATGGACAAAGTTTGTATGAGTTGTACAAAGGGGCATTCATGCCATGGGAATGGCACAAGCCCCTGTTTAAATACGCCCAGAAACTGAATCTTACTATCTTTAGCTCGCCTTTTGATAATACCGCTGTAGATTTGTTAGAAGATTTAAATACACCGGCATACAAAATAGCCTCATTTGAAGTGGTAGACCTCCCTTTGATTAAATATGTAGCTCAAACAGGAAAACCTATGATTATCTCGACTGGCATGGCGGATATAGAAGAAATTCAGGAGGCAATTGAAGCTGCAAAAGAAGGTGGCTGTGGAGAATTGGCCATATTACATTGTGTGAGTGGGTATCCAGCACCAGTAACGGATTATAATTTAAAAACACTTGTTGATATGCAACAAAGGTTTGGATTGGTCACAGGTTTATCGGATCACACAATTGATAATACTACTGCAATTGCCAGTGTTGCATTGGGGGCCTCTATCATTGAAAAACACGTAACTTTAGACCGTAACGGCGGCGGCCCTGATGATTCTTTCTCACTAGAACCCAAAGAGTTAAAAGAATTATGTACAGGCACCAAAACAGCATGGGAGTCTCTTGGGAATGTTGATTACAGCATGAAATCAAGTGAGCAAGGTTTTGTAAAGGTTCGCCGTTCATTGTACTTTATTAAAGATATTAAGGAAGGTGAAGTCATTACAGAGGCTCATGTAAAGAGCATTAGGCCTGGGTATGGATTAAAACCAAAGGAATTGAATAGAATTCTAGGGAGTATAATGGCTATCAATGCACATAAAGGCGACTCTGTGCAAGAAGAGCATTTCATTTAATTAGTTAAAATTTAGCGGCATTATGTTTGATTCAGATGTGGGGCGTCATATGTACGAATTGGCGTGTAAATTATTTCCATACAATCGTTCTATTACGGGAAATGGAGTTAGGAAAACACTAAAAGAGATAAAGAAAATTTTGTCTGACCTAACTATTTTTGAAGTTGAGAGTGGAAGTAAAGTTTTTGATTGGGAGATTCCTGATGAATGGGATTGTCAGGATGCATATATTGTTACTCCGAGTGGAGAAAAGATCTGTAATTTCAAAGTGAATAATTTACATGTAATGGGATATTCTACATGTATCGATGATAATTTGTCCCTAAATGAGCTTCAGAAAAAACTATACTCTAAAGAAGATTTACCAGAAGCTAT
>CAYRIG010000383.1:0-1559 GCA_964424315.1 uncultured Dehalococcoidia bacterium
TGGGTGACCTGTACAAAGATGGCGAAGTGGTAGCTGTGGCCCATGTTTACCAGCGAGGAACCGGATGGCATAAACAATATCCGGAAAAATTTAATCCTAAATTAAAGGAATTTTAATAATATGGAAATACGACAAATATTAGATGGTGCTGAAAGTCTTGAAATGGTCATGCCCGAATTTCAGCGTGAATATGTGTGGACGATAAATGCTGCAAAAAGTCTAATGGTATCTCTTTATAAGGGATATCCAACTGGATCCCTACTGTTTTGGGAGACTGAAACACCTCCAGAGATTAAAAACAAAGCAGTAGATGTAAATAAACTTGGCCTAACAAAAGTGATTTTAGATGGGCAGCAGAGACTTACTACCCTGTATTTACTCATAAAAGGCGAAATCCCCCCTTACTATACTGATGCAGATTTCAATAATAATGACCCAAGACATTTACATTTCAATGTATTCACTGGTGAGTTTCAATTTCATATGAAGTCAAAGATGGATAGTAACCCATTCTGGAATTCTGTCATTGATTGCTTTGATGAAGAAAAGGTTGAAGCCTTTAGTATTAGTGATGCCTACTTAGAGGCAAATGAAGATGCGAATTACAAAGAAATAACCAGAACAATTTCTAGTAATCTGACCAAATTAAGGCTCATTAAAAAACAGCACTATCCTATTCAAACAGTTCCAAAAACAGCAACCATTGATGAAGCCATTGATGTATTTGATTTAGTTAATTCTAAAGGGACCAAACTTACAGACGCTGAACTTGTTTTAACTCATTTTACAGGTACTTGGGCTCAGGCAAGAAGAGTTATGAAAGAAAAAATTCATCAGATGGAAGACGTTGGCTTCGAGTTAAATTTGGATTTATTAACACGGATGATGGTTGTGACCCTCACTCATTCAGCCCTATATAATAAGAATGCCAAGTTGAAATTTGATAATTTTACTGAAGAAGATTACAAGTCTGTTTGGGGTAAAATTTCTAAAGCACTGGATTATCTTATCCCCATACTCCAACAGGATGGATTAATATCTTCAACCAATGATATGAATACAAATAATGTATTGGTTCCCATAGTTTTTTACCTGGTTAATCATGATAATAAATTTACAGGAAAATTGAAATATCAATTTTTATATTGGATGTTTCAATCCTTAATTTGGAGTAGATATAGCGGTCAAACGGACCAACGGTTAGACAAGGATATTCATATTATTGACAACCAGTCAGATTTCATTGAAGTCATGTTAGATGAAATAAGAGATCAACGGGGCCGATTAGAAGTGAAACCATCAGATTTAGAAGGCCGGGGTGCTGGTCACGCACTTTACAAAATGCTATATATTGTAACCAAAGCCAACAAAGCCATTGACTGGGCGAATGGAGGTGCCATCTACGGAACCATTGGAGATTACTATTCCATCCAAAGTCATCATATTTTCCCTCAAGCATATCTTTACAGAGAAAAGTATGATAGTCAAAATCACTTGGATAAAAAAAGAGTAAATGAAATTGCTAATCGAGCTTTTATTACAAGAGATACTAATTATTA
>CAYRIG010000384.1:0-1557 GCA_964424315.1 uncultured Dehalococcoidia bacterium
CATGAGGACATAATTCACCAATAGCATGAATTTGCCCATCAACATTGGAAAGAAGAATCCTCTCACCATCAATTTCCACTAAAGCACATGTTCCAGGGATTACCTCAGGGACCTTGCCTATCAATGTGAAATCTCCCATTGTACCTCCAAACAAATTTCATGTATTAATATATTAAATACAGCTTTACTATAATTGATTAAATCATTATTAACAACTTGAAATCAGCTACTCTAATGGGGGTTACTGATATGGTATATCAGTTAATTAATGAATTTACTAGTATTATATAATTTGGGTGATGTATAATTGTTATACTAAATTTATTTGTTAATATTTTCATATACAGAAGGTGAATAATGACGGTTTTTGCTCGCTACAAGCTTAATGATGAAATACTTCACGGGATAGTTCAGGGAGAATATATTACAAGAATATCTAACTCTCCTTTGAACCAGTTTGAAAGAACTAGTCAAACCGATCAACTTTCTAAAGTTAAATTATTACCCCCCACTTCTCCTGGCAAAATTGTCGCTATAGGGAAGAATTACGTTACACATTTACATGGCAGGGAAGCTCCATCTATCCCAGAAGCCTTTTACAAAACAACCACATCCTTAATTGGACCACAGGATGCCATTATTATTCCTCCTGGTGCTAATAATGTGGAAGAGGAAGCAGAATTGGTGGTCGTCATTGGTAAAAATTGCAAAAACGTTTCAAAAGAGGAATCAATGGAATATGTTTTTGGGTATACATGTGGAAACGATGTAAGTGCACGCGATTGGCAAAGGGATGATCTTCAATGGTGGAGAGCAAAATCTTCGGATACCTTTAGCCCAGCAGGGCCTTACTTGGTCACAGATCTAAATCCTCAGGATCTCGAACTCAGATGTAGAGTAAATGGAACAGAGGTTCAGTATACAAATACGTCAGAGTTACATTTTGATATACCAACAATTATAAGCTTTACAAGCCGCTTTATAACCCTAGAAGCCGGAGACATGATATATACTGGAACACCCGGTAAACCAGCGCAAATAAAATCAGGGGATACTGTAGAAGTAGAAATATCCGGAATAGGAGTCCTGTCTAACCCAGTTATATAACTGGGTGACGATCCAAGCCATACGGCTGAGCAACCTTTATATCGTCAGCTAATCTGGGCTCAATCCAAAGTACTCGTAGTTCTTGGCAATATAGCTAGTCCATTCTTCTGGAACATCTTCCTCTGCGAAAATTGCAGTGACTGGACAGACTGGTTCACAGGCGGCACAATCAATACATTCTTCTGGTTGAATATAGAACATGTCATCTTCATCTTTTGTATAAATACAGTCTACAGGGCAAACATCAACACAGGCACCGTCTTTTAGTCCAACGCATGGCTCAGCGATTATGTATGTCATTAAAACCGATCCTTTCTTATCTATTTGTATAAATTTAGCTAGGGTTATGAGCTAAGTCTAATGTTAAAAGCGTTGTCTAGTATAAACTACCCTTTAATCCCTTTTCAATGGTTTTTTAATATAGATAGACAAGAGTTCTAAATTGACTAT
>CAYRIG010000385.1:0-1543 GCA_964424315.1 uncultured Dehalococcoidia bacterium
CTCGTAGATTATCAGATGCTCATCTTGGTTCATTTAAAGATATGGTTGATTTTGATTGGAGTTGGCCGAAAAAATGTGACCAAAGTCTCGTGGAAGAGTTAGTGGGATATGACCTCCATTTGATGTGCTATTTTAGGCCGCAACGGGAAACCCATATTGGTCAACTTTTCCCCAAAATTGATCCCAGTATCCATCTGAACGAGCTAAACATCTTAAGTTAAGTACAACACCAGCACCTTTATTTTTCCATTTTGCTCCTGACTTGCATAACCTTTGTTTTACAATAACCTTACAGGCTGCTTCAGTAACTCCTGAGCCCATTGGTTCATTGTTATGCAATCGTTCTGGGTAATTCATCATATGCTTATTGTTTTTATAATATGTTAGAACTTTGTTAGCTTTCTCTTTATTAATTTTAGTCACTTTGTTATTTTTAATATATTCTTTAAGTTCTGTCATAACTCTTGCTGCTGTATGGTATTTGTGTTTCAAATCATGCCTCTTCTGTTCATACCATTCTTCTTTTTGTTTTTTATTTTTGGGATGCAATACTTCAGAAGCTAAGGACAAATATTCCGTTGCGTGCCAAAAGTCAATTGTTTGCGCATCAGTCCGGGAATCAAGAAAACTCCAATTGTCTTTAGCCCCATCAGCAAGCCCAATAAATTTTGCTTTAGGATAGTTAGATCTTGTTTGCTCTACTAACCTTTCTAATTTGGTTAAAAATATTTCTTTACCATATTCTGGAGGAGCTGCTAGGTATGTAGTATGCTGCCTTTCTCCCTTTTTGTCGTATAGTGCTATAGTTCCGACCATGGTCTCTCGATATCCTTCTTCACATAAGAGCATACATGTACCATCTAATCCAACAGATACTGTTTTAATTGGTTTGCTGATCTCTTTTGGTTCATATTTCCAATCTTCTTCTTTTACTGTTGCCACTGTGCCAACCGCATCTGCTACATTTTGTAAATAAGAACGGGCAACATCTCTATTATGATTCTCTGATAGATCTTTCTGTGTTTGTGTGGATGCATTTTCTGCAAACTTATGACTAATTTGCTTAGCAAAGCGTGGGGTTGAAGTCACAACAATTCTAGCATCTCTCTCAAGGGGACAAAATGTTGCGCCTCCTTCGGAAGATTGATAAACATGTCGTTCAATTTCAACAGCACCATAAGGAGTTTGATAGGTTTTAGGAGCTAAACCTTTGGATGTCATTCTTGATGAACCAATTACTATTGGGGCTCCGTCGGCATCAAATTTATTCAGTAACTCGCCTGTAGCTAAAGTTCCAATCTCATTTAATTTATCTTGTATTCCATCTTCAGATCGAAGCATGGAATCACCTAAGGAAAAAACTACTTGGAATGTTACTGACTTTTTGTCTGATGAAACCTGTGTGACTGACATAACCATTCTCCATGTTTGACACTCTATATATAGTATATTACAATAAAACCAGAACATCAAGTGGAGGTCATATCCCTTTAATAGCACCATTTTCAACGGCTAGTTTCCGCAAAAAATCAGTGCGCCTTTT
>CAYRIG010000386.1:0-1534 GCA_964424315.1 uncultured Dehalococcoidia bacterium
CATCAGGGTTCAAACTATTGTATAAATCCCGTATTGCTTGAGGCCCATGATATTCGTCCCCATGAACTCCACCAAAAACTGCTATTGTTTTACCTGGTTTAGTTCCTTTTACTACCAAAATGGGAATACTTAAATCAATCCAATCTTTAGATTTTATTAAAAGGTTTAGGACATTTTTAAACCCTGTAGGATATGCATTTAATTCGAATTTTGTTATCTCAGTTTTGTCAGAATCGAAGGAGTTCATGATTTAAACCTTAGTTAATTTTTGTATTGTTCGAACTTTTTGAGGGGGATTTAAGGCATTTCCATATGCGCTCCATGAGACTTCCCCTAAATAAATGTTCCCTTTTGAGTCTAAAGAGATACCGTGTGGTGCTACAAATTCACCAGCAGATAATCCAATTGGTTGTTTTCCAATCCTAGTGATTATATTGCCATTTTTATCTAAAACTGAAATTCGTGGACCAAGTCGTTGTCCTGTCCAGTTACCCATTGCACCAGGATTTTCCCTTATCCCTGCGAAAAATTCACCTACGAAGAAAGTCTTCTCAGGCGAATCATGAATAAATATACACGAAGCCATCGCTAGGTTTCCCCATTGGGTTTCAAATTTGCCATTACTGTCAAAAACTTGTATACGATGATTTTCTCTATCCGCGATATATACCCAGTCATCGTTGTCTATAGCAATATTATGTACAGTGTTAAATTCACCTGGATTTGTACCAGATCTACCCCACGACATAATAAACCTACCGTCTGAATCGAATTTATGTACAACCGCATTGCTGTACCCGTCTGAAACGAATATATCCCCTGTTTTTGTTGATACAGCGGCATGTGTAGGATGACAAAATGGGTTACCGCTCATTCTTCCTGAAGATTTACCTGGAGTGCCTATTGTGAGTAAAAGGTCGCCTTTGGGATTGAATTTTTTTAAAGTATGATCACCAGCATCAACACAATATATGTTGTTATCCGGACCTACTGTTACTCCATGGGGGTTTACTGAGGTTCCTTGACCCCAAGCTGATACAAAGTTGCCATTGGTATCAAATACAATAATCGGGTATTGGCCTCTATTATATACGTAAACTAAGTCGGATTTATCTACAGCTACACCGGCTGCTTCTCCCATTTCTACATGGGAAGGAAGTAACCCGAAATTTTCGGTTTCTGCAGAATAGCTATAATTATGGTGTTCACCTACTATGTTATCTTTAGTGTTATCTGGCATGTTTATCCTCCGGTGAATATATTAAATTTGATTCGCAGATTCATTTGTGTTGGTCATAAAGATTTTGAGCTAATTCAATTGTAGTTTTAGAGAGTTTACGGTAACTGGGCTTTTTTGTCGATTTAATACAGCGGATGATAGAATTTTTCACATCTTCAATCTTTATTGAATTGTTGATGTTATCCAAACTTCCTGCTGTTTCAGGATTCCAATCGATTTGCAAATCTTTATATATATCACTCAAAATTGATCGTGTAAGATTGCTGTCTTTTACTACTATTACCCCACCTATGT
>CAYRIG010000387.1:0-1531 GCA_964424315.1 uncultured Dehalococcoidia bacterium
TTGGTTCTCTGCATCCATATCTCCGGCATTGTTGCCAGCCCAGCAATCTACCCAAGTCAGTGAACTCTCGTCTTCTACATAATCGTCCAACAATCGATCTGCGGAGTCAGACATTGGCTCAGTCGCTTGTACAGGAGGAATTATGGAACTAAGAACTAGCAGGGCAACCAAAACAATACTTGACCAATTTCTACTATTCATGATACTTCACATGAGCAATAGGACATGAAACCTACGCCAAGAAGTGTTAATTTGGCAATTTAAACAATGAATAATCTAATTACTGATTTGCCTAACCCTGATTTGAGCGAGAATGGTTAGAATATAGATTGTGAGTAATCGTGTTAACCATTCAGTTGAAGTCAAGAATGAAAATGATTCAGTTTCATAAATAAGTCCTGTTAATGTAAAAGCAATTACTATATCCATCACTAAGCGAAAAGATTCTAGCAACTCTCTTGAGGATGTACGTAAAGCCTCAATTTGAGTACTTCCAACCATCATTTTCAAAGATTTAATCCCGCCTTTTAAGAAATCAATGGGGTTTTCTCCACTTGGCCATTCAAGTTTCCCAATTTTTACACGATGCGCTAGTTCAAGAATAACAAACATGGTCATAGCAGTTTGTGCAACCTCAATAGGCAATAGAATTTTATCTAACGGAATTTTGTCAGAAAGAATGAGGAACCATAGTATCCAAATCCACAACAATGCGAGGTATTGCAAGGGGCGGGCTTGCATGCGAATTTTTTTTAACATAGCCACTTCATCACCTGATATCATCTCAGCAATGAGAATAGAGGCTGTGATTAGTGATACAAAGATTGCAACCATAGTTGCAAACCCCTGAATTTCTGAATCTAGCCATGCCAAAGCAAGCAAACAAGAAGACCAAAGTAGAACAATTGTGGTTAATGTATTTGTCAATCCCAGCATCACTGAAATTGGGTCGCGTGAATCTTTGAGGAGGAGGAAACCTCCAAGTAGGTCCATTTCAAATTGTTCATCATCACTATTTTGAGTGTTATCTTCAGCTGATGTAACAGCCTCATCAATGTTAATGGAACCTAGGTCTTTTTTCCCTTTCCTTGATTTTCTCTTCTTTGTCTCAAATTGCTTGGCCCAGTCCCGTAAGGGATGAGGTTCTGGTTCTAGAGGAATATGGTGTTTAATGTCGGCTTCATCGAATGGTGGCTTGCCATGAAAAGTGTATATCCATCGAATATTCACAGGTCGAACAGAATCGCCAAAGGCATCATTGCAAATCAATAGTAATTGGCCAGGATCCAATGATGACACATTATCAATATGGGTTGAGGCATTCGGTGTAGATTTCAACAAGTCCCGAAGCTTGTCTTTGTCTTGTTTTGAGTTTATTTTTCCATGAAATCGGGTATTGGCCTGGGCCAGAATTTTGTAATCCACATCGGCGATATTCTGGGTTGCAAGTACGCAACTGAGACCATATTTTCGACCCTGAGAAAACAGCCTTTTTATCATCTCTTTTGTAGGCGGATTTCGAGGGTGAGAT
>CAYRIG010000388.1:0-1527 GCA_964424315.1 uncultured Dehalococcoidia bacterium
GGATAATACCAGCGTAGGGAAGAAATGAAATTTGGGTCCACGTCATACATCTTACGTGGATTTTTAATTTTATCATGTATACAAATAATAAATGCAAAGTATATTGTTGAGTTCAACAAAAATCACCAGCAAGTTTTTAAAGACTTCATTAATTAAATACTTATTGTTATTATTGATGATTTTAAATATTTCAGCATGTGAAACCAATGAAATCGAAACTGCAGATGACCAAATACCAAGTACAACTCAGGGATACGCAGAACATATATTTAACAGCATAGATGTTGAACCTCGAGAATTGAAAATTTTAACACACGATAGTTTTGATATAAGTGAAAAAATCATCAAAGAATTTGAAACAGCATACAATGCGAAAATAACGATATTGAAGGCAGGTTCTTCTGGTGCCGCTTTATCGAGGACTATACTTGAGAAAAGCAATCCGTCTGCAGATATCTTGCACGGAATAGACAACACCTTTCTGACGAAAGCAATAAACGAAAATATATTTATTGAACACAAATCTCCGTGGCTAAAAAACGTCGAGCCTAGGTTTTTAATGGATGATTCATACCATGTAACTCCAATTTCATATGGATACGTAATCATAAATTATGATAGACAACATCTTGCAGATTTAGGTTTAAATCCCCCAGATAGCTTAAAACAATTAACTGAACCAGATTGGAAAGGCAAACTGGTAATACAAAATCCAGCTACGTCGTCACCAGGATTAGCATTCTTGCTTGTAACTATTGCTGAATTCGGTGATTCCAGTACATCTGAATATTCATACACCGATTATTGGGAAGATTTAAAATCAAATGATGTATTAATCAAGGATGGATGGAGCGACTCATACTACACCGATTTTAGTCTTTATGGAGGAGATAGACCGCTAGTAGTGAGCTACGCAACGAGTCCTGCTGCAGAAGTTTTTTTTTCTGAAGGTAAATACACTGAACCACCTACCAAAAACCTTCTTATAGACGGAGCTTCATTCTTGCAAATTGAAGGCGCTGGTATATTAAAGGGGAGCCAGAACCAAGAATTAGCAAAACTATTTATAAACTTCATGCTACAGCGAACATTCCAAGAAGATATACCAACACGAATGTTTGTTTATCCAGTAAATGAATTTGCAAAAGAACCCGAGTTTTTCAGATTCGCAGAAGTCCCTACTTTACCAGCAAAAATATCTCCACAGGCGATTGAAGAAAGTCGAGAAACCTGGATTAAAACCTGGACTGATATATTGCTCAGATAATAATCAAAAGTTGAGATAATAATATGTTAAGGATAAGTTTAACCTTACTACCTTTGATATTTTTCATCGCCTTCTTTGCTTATCCTTTGTTTAAAATATTGATTTATAGCTTTGCCAGTAGTGAAGCTATAGCGATATATCCGTTTGTAGAAATATTAACTGACCCATACTACTTAGGCCGGATATGGTTTACAGCCTGGCAAGCTTTTCTTTCTATGATTTTAGCCTTGTTAGCAGGATTACCAATAGCTTATATTTTT
>CAYRIG010000389.1:0-1509 GCA_964424315.1 uncultured Dehalococcoidia bacterium
CCCGCCTTTGTGGGAGTCATGCCTGTTACTAAGATTAACTTTCCTCTGTCACTGCTAGATTTGATAGCATCCAGATCAATTTTAGCTTTGTAATGGCCGTATGGGATTAACGATTTTTTATCCAGACCCATCTTATTAGCTATTTCTTGTATAGGTTGCATATAATTTCCTTAGATTTAAGTAATAAATTTACCAGTCTTATTTAAAATCGGATTGTAGCACAGAGTTGTGTCGAATCGTGGGTATTACACATACCAGTTTGAGTTAATTATTTGATAAATTCCAGTCCCGATAGATGTCTATTGAATAGGTTGCCATTAATTCATTTACATTTAGGATATTAATGACCTCGTAAGAGAGGGAAGTCTGGCTTATCTGTAGGATTTCCTAGCCATTTTGAGTCGGACCTCATGTAGCTGGTTACAATACCCCTACGTCTGTGAGGTGTGAGGTTTTCGCCACTGCTATGGATGGTCATACTGTGGTGAAAACTACACTCTCCAGTTTTCAGTACAATTGGTACCGAATCGGATTCATTGGGAATTTCTTCGATATGTGAATCGCGTTTATTTGTAGGCCAAATTCCATTTTTGTGGCTACCTGGGATCATTTTCAAACAACCATTTTCTGTAGTGGCATCATCTATGGCAACCCAGCAACTTACAAGTTCTTTTGGTTCTATGGTAGTCCAGTAAGCCGAATCGTTATGCCAGAAAACAGGAGATCCGTGGAAGGCGGGTTTCATCAGCACCTGATCTGCGAATAGTTTGATGTTTTTAGTGTCTAGAAGCTTTTCCACGATGTCTAGGATTATTGGGTTGCAGGCATGATTAAATATCAGTTCGTCATGTTTGTACACATCCCATAATTGCCAGACTTTGTCACGGGTTGGGACATCAGTCAGTTTACCTTTCTCGGCTGCACGTTCCAATTTAATGTTAACTTTTCCGGAATTTGGATGTGTACCTGAAGCAAATTTGTCAATTATTTCGCCCAATTCGTTGATTTTAGGGGTGGGTAGTATGGGTCCATATCTTATGAAACCATCACGTGTATAATCCACCATTTGTTCTTCGGAAAGGCTCAATTTTTGTCTCCTAGAATACCATTTATGAATATAAATTTGGCAGTATGATGTTTATAGAATATATTTTCTATCAGATATCAGCGTGAAAATACACCTAAGGGACATTTTTTTCAACTCCATATGTGGAGAATCGATGTGGTATAAGTATGAAATCGATCGTTTGTATAAAATAGCATTATTTTATAACTATTTTTAAAAACGTATTAATTATCAGTGAGTCACTGGATGTTTCTGATACTCCTCTGACTCAAATATATTATAGTCGTGCAGACTAATAGAGTTACGCCCATAAGTGAAACAACCAATCGAATTCCTACAGCATCAATTGCGAGTCCTGCAGGTATGACTCCGAAGGGTATTAAACTGAATGTCATCATCATAATAGACATTACTCTGCCTCTATATTTTTCATCGACGATTTC
>CAYRIG010000390.1:0-1503 GCA_964424315.1 uncultured Dehalococcoidia bacterium
CATACATTGAATTTCGAACAGTGGAAATCACTAGTAGCAAAATTTAATACTGGATTTAAAGAGTTTGTCGTTGAAGAACATGGAATTTTGGCCTGTTGGTTTAGAATTAAATCTGATTCTAAAGTTGTAAAACTTGAAATCTTGGCATATTCTAATTTGAAACATAGGATAGTCGACTCGATATTCCAAATGATTTCTAGTTTTAAGAACCGGTCTATTTATGTTTTAATTTCTGTTGATGATATAAAAACAGAAGGTTTGGTATTAGAATATGGATTACAGGTAGCTACAGAGTATGAATTGAGTATAAAGTGGTTAGCTAAATTTGTTGATAATGGCAAAAAATTAAACTCAAGGATTGTTAATATCGGTTAACAAAATCGTAAAGCCTACATAAATATATAATGAAAAAGGTTCTTATAAAATAAAAGCCAAATGGTAAAAGCATCTGATAATGATATATATTCCTTGTTTTCTAAATTGCCTGATAGGCTAGTATCTCTTTTAACCAACAATAATTATAGTGGTGATCTATTAGAAATTATTTTAGATCTTGGTAGAGAGCCAGAGGCTAGGTTTTCGGAAGAAACAGTTGTTTTCACGTCTCTAGGTCATACTACTGAATCAGATATCGAATATGTAGTATCAAATATTGGTGAATTCGGGGAAGACAATAGAGCTGGTATTGAGAGAACTCTACATAGAATTTCTGCCTTTAGGAATAGAAAAAATCGCATTGTAGGGTTGACTGTAAGAGTAGGAAGGTCAGTACTAGGAACAATTAAAATAATAGAAGATTTGGTTGTTCAAGGGAAAAGTATTTTGTTGCTTGGTAAGCCTGGTGTGGGGAAAACCACGATGTTAAGGGAGGTTGCTAGGGTTTTAGCGGATGATACTGACAAAAGAGTTGTGGTTGTAGATACTTCCAATGAAATTGCTGGTGATGGAGACATACCGCACCCAGGTATTGGGAGGTCTAGGAGAATGCAGGTTCCTACTCCTTTATTACAGCATTCTGTCATGATTGAAGCTGTTGAAAATCATATGCCGGAAGTAATCATCATAGATGAAATTGGTACCGAATTAGAGACCAATGCTGCCCGTACTATTGCAGAGCGTGGTGTACAGCTTGTAGCAACTGCTCATGGGAATACGATTGATAATTTGATATTGAATCCAACACTTTCAGACTTAATAGGTGGGATTCAATCTGTCACATTAGGAGATATTGAAGCAAAGAATCGCAAAACCCAGAAAACTGTACTTGAGAGGAGGAACCCGCCAACATTTGATATTTTGGTAGAAATACAAGATTGGCATCAAGTAGCAATCCATAATGATGTTTCTTTAGTAGTAGATCAAATGTTACGAGGAAACGAAACGGCTGTTGAGATGAGGTCTATGAAGGAATCTGGACAAATAAATAGGACAGAATTACTCCGTAAATCTCCTTTGGGTAATAGGTCCGGGACAAAAAGGTCTGGGTCCGGTATAAACCAAAAT
>CAYRIG010000391.1:0-1501 GCA_964424315.1 uncultured Dehalococcoidia bacterium
TTATGGCTATTCTGATTATCCAACCAATACATCATACCAGGACTACGTGAAATCTCCTGTAGAATATTTCTAAATTTACCTAAACCAACTTTCCTGAAAAGATCTATTTGAGCCAACATTTCAAGCCCGTGATCAAGTTTTTCTCCACCAACAGCTAATAAACCATGCCAAAATAGAGCTATTTTTTCTTCTAATATTTTTTCACTTTTTGCCAAACGCCAAGACCATTGAGGTGAAGCATGGCGGGGTGTTCTAGCCTCTACTGAAGCTGGAAAGTAACGGTTAAGTAAATCTTGATCTTTTGGGTTCCCATATTTAGGATTTAGTAATTCTTCTACAACATCTTCGTAATCTAATTTGGAGTATTCTTTAATTTTTTGATTATTAATACCAAAACCAGCTCTGCGAAATAAATGAGCTAAATCCGAATATTTTATAATATCGACCTTATTTCCAATAACCATAACTATATTTTATCATTGAAGAAAACTTGTTTAGATTATAAGAGAATTTGTATGTATAATTACACAATTAAATACAAGTAAAAGAATTTATTATGAAAATCAAATCTATAAGAGCTGTTAGTGCAGACTTTTTAAGACCTCTTAGAAATACTTACAGCTATTCTTCTTTGGATAAATTTAAATCTGAAAAAGAACCATTGTTGAAGACCAGGACTTCGTGGAATGAAAGTCCTGTTGCAAACCCAATGACGCGATATCCAAGATATGCAAAATCTAGACCTTCATGGATGACCAATTGGGAGAATTTTGGATGTTTAGTTGAAGCAGAAGATGGCACTTGGGGTTTTGCAGTTGGTAATTATGGTAAGCCAGTAGCAACCATTATTGATGAATACCTTGGTCCCAGATTAGTGGGTGAAAATTGTATGGCGATTGAGAAGATTTATGACATGATGGTCAGAATGGGTTCTCCATATGGTGCCACTGGTTTACATTCATACGCTGTTAGTGCCATTGATTTAGCTTTATGGGATCTGAAAGGAAAGATTTTAGATAGACCAGTTTATGAACTATTAGGAGGACCAGCACGTGAAGAGTTATTCTGTTATTCAACTGGAGGGGATACTGATTGGTATATGGAATTAGGTTTTAAAGCGACTAAGCTTCCGTGTAAGTATGGTCCAGCTGACGGTTTAGATGGATTGAAAAAAAATGTTGAATTTATAGGTAGTACTCGTGAATTAATTGGAGATGATGTTGAGTTAATGCTGGACTGTTGGATGGGATTTGATATTGAATATGCTGTAAGACTTGCTGAAGAATTACGTCCATTCAAATTAAAATGGATGGAAGAAATATTACCTTCTGAAGATTTTGATGCTCATGCGGAGTTAAGACGTCGAGTTCCATGGCAAACTTTGGCAACGGGGGAACACTGGTATACAACTGTTCCATTTCAGCATGCTGCTTCGAAGCATTTAGTAGATATAATGCAACCTGATATAAATACTCAATTTTCCATGCAAGATAAGATACCA
>CAYRIG010000392.1:0-442 GCA_964424315.1 uncultured Dehalococcoidia bacterium
GAGTTTTAGACCAATATCTTTGGATTTAATTGATTTCCAATGGCCAATTTTCTTTTCTTTTGCCTGACCGATAAATTCTAGTTTAGCGTCAGCTTCTTGTTGCGTAATCTTCCCGGCATCTACTGCAGCCTGGAGTTTTAGACCAATATCTTTGGATTTAATTGATTTCCAATGGCCAATTTTCTTTCCTTTTCTTTTATCTATGCATTTAGATTTGGAATCAAATTGGTGTTGAGCACTTCGTTTTTCAGTTAATTGGAAATCTGAACCTTGGCTAATTGTTGTTAAATTCCCAGTTGAGGCAGCTGCAATGCCAGTAATAGATATTACTGATAAACATATAATAACTGCTATGAAAGCCATCCCTTGCTTCTTAAAATTCATGGTTATTTAGACTCTTTTTATAGTATTGAAATATTTTTGAATTAATTTTGCAATCCAA
>CAYRIG010000392.1:452-1500 GCA_964424315.1 uncultured Dehalococcoidia bacterium
ATTATACACTGTAATTAAGATTTATCCCAGTATAGCATTAATTAATTTGCCCAAATACAAATTCTCCATCAGTCCAAGATGGTTCAGATTCAAGATGCTGCATTATCTTGAGAAATCTTTCATGTTGCTCTGGGCTTTCGGCGTTAGCAACATACGCTTCTTTGCTATCAAAAATAGCAACACCTACCCATTCCTTTTGTTTGTCTGGTTTCATTATAAACGAAGCTTTCATACCGGCAGGCAAAGAATTATCTTGGCTAATCTCCTTCAATAAAGCTTCGTGATGTCCATCTTTAATAGTTAATTTGAAAATTGTCCCATACATTATTATCCTCCATCAATAATTAGATATAGCCTATTTGCCAATTTTATTCAGAGTTAAAACGATGATCTATTTTGGAAGGGTATGGCCATTCATCCTCTGTTGGTATCTGATTGGGCTTTCCTTCATAAAAACGACTAGGTCTCATAAAGTGGATATCGCTAGAACTAGTCTTACCATCGGCTATTAATTCTGCCATACATTTCCCATAAATAGGACCCATTGTCATTCCACCACCACTAAATCCTACTGCTATATATAGACCATTAATATCTGGCACAGGTCCCAACATGGGTGTATGGTCGGGCATATAAGCCTCTGGGGCTGTCCAAACCAGTTGCCATCCAGCTTTTTCCATACCAGGCATTCTATGGGTTAATCTACGAGCCCACATATTGATTGTGGCTTCTTCAACTGCTTCTGGATAGTTTTCAGGGTCGCATACAGGCATGACCTCTCTATTACGTATGCCCAAGAGTGTTAAGTCTGGCCCTTCCATTCTCCAGTAAGTTCCTATAGTCCAATCCCTACCTACTGTCATATGGCTACGTATTTCCTTAGGACGTTTTAATATAGCACAGCAGACCCGGCGAGGGATGATAGGGATTTCAAAACCAGCAGTTCTAATTAAATTTTTCGACCATGCTCCTGTTGCTACTACTACTGTAGATGAATATATAACTTCCCCATTTATTGTGTGGATTCCAACTACTTGTCCATTTTTAA